>DAIUKO010000039.1:0-34780 GCA_036848175.1 Vicinamibacterales bacterium
CGGCCTCCATGCGCAGCAGCTTGTCGCCTTCGTCCTGGTTGATCGACGCCATCGGAACGCCGGTCCACTTCGACACGACCTCGTCGATCTCCGCCTTGCCGACGATGACCTTGCGCGCGTTCGACTTGACGTCGAACTGCTGGCGGACGAACTGCAGGTTCTCCCGCGCCGTGACTTCCTGCTCGCGATAGAACTGCGCCTTCTCGAAATCCTTTTGCGAGACCGCGCTTTCCATCTGCTCGACGGCGACGCGGATGCTCTTGTTGATCTCGCCGAACTCTTCGCTGTAGCCGGCCTCGCGCAGCTTGGCGCGCGCGCCCGCCTCGTCGACGAGATCGATCGCCTTGTCCGGCAGGAACCGATCGGTGATGTAGCGGTTCGACTGATACACCGCCGCTTCGATCGCTTCGCGCGTGTACTCGACGTGGTGGAAGTTCTCGTAGCGGTCCTTGACCCCGAGCAGAATCTCGATCGTCTCGCGCTCGCCCGGCGGATCCACCTTGATCGCCTGGAAGCGGCGCTCGAGCGATCGATCCTTTTCGATGTACTTTCGGTACTCCGCCGGCGTCGTCGCGCCGATGCAGCGGATCTCGCCGCGTGAGAGCGCGGGCTTCAGGATGTTCGCCGCGTCCAGCGACCCCTCCGCCGATCCGGCGCCGACCAACGTATGAAGCTCGTCGATGAAGACGATGATGTTCGGATTGTCGGTCAGCTCCTTCATGATCGCCTTGAGGCGCTCTTCGAACTGACCGCGGTATTTGGTGCCGGCGACGATCAACGAGATGTCGAGGGCGAGGATTCGCTTGTCGGCCAGGAAATGCGGGACGTCCCCGTAGACGATCTTCTGGGCGAGCCCTTCGACGATCGCCGTCTTCCCGACGCCCGGTTCACCGATCAGGACGGCGTTGTTCTTCGTCCGGCGGCAGAGGACCTGCTGCACGCGCTCCAGCTCGTGCTCGCGCCCGACCAGCGGGTCGAGCTGGTTCTTCATGGCCGACTCGGTGAGGTCGCGGCTGAACTCCGCGAGCAGCGGGGTCTCCTTCACCCGCGTCAGCGTGGTCTTCTCGTTCAAGAGCTGAACGATGTCCTCGCGCACCGTGTTGAGGCGCATCCCCTTCTCCATCAGGATCGACGCCGCGACGGAACGCTCTTCGCGCAGGATGCCCAGCAGCAGGTGCTCGGTCCCGATGTAGTTGTGCAGCAGCCGGTCGGCTTCTTCAGCCGCAAACTGCAGAACGCGCTTGGTTTCAGCGCTGAACGGGATCTCGACCGAGGTCGACACCTTCTCGCGGAAGACGGTGCGTCCTTCGATTTCCTTGCGGATGTTCTCGAGCGAGAGATGCGAGCGCGCGAAAATCCGGCTCGTTAACCCTTTTCCCTCGCGAATCAATCCGAGCAGGAGGTGCTCGGTTTCAATGGAGATGCTGCCGAGCTGACTGGCCTCGTAGCGGGCGAAGAAGAGAACTCGACGGGCCCGTTCGGTGTACCGTTCGAACATCCGGGTACCTACGTGAAAACAAAGGCTGTTGTGGTCACGGAAACGATGACCACATTATACGGCACGGATCCCTTCCAACCCAACCCTATTCTTGGGTAAGTGCGTGTAATCCCTGGAGTTCCCGTCTACGGTTAGTGACGCGAGGTGCGATCAGCGTTTCCGTTCGAGCACAGGTTGCCCGAAATCACGATATCGACTCGCCGAGAGCTCCGGGCCGACGGCAAGATGCTCGGCCAGGCGCGACTCGTCCACCAGGCCGCACCATTTGCCCACCACGATCGTCGCCACGCCGTTCCCAATGAGATTCGTCACCGCGATGGCTTCTCCCATGAATCGGTGAATGCCGACGATCAGCACGACGCCGGCGACGGGCATGTAGCTGGTCGCCGAGAGCGTTCCGGCAAGCGCGATGAGCGCGGCGCCGGCGACGCCCGCGGCGCCCTTCGACGTAATCAAGAGCAGCGCGAGCAGTGCGAGCTGGCGGGCGAGGCCGAGCGGCGTGTCGGTCGCCTGCGCGATGAACACTGTGGCAATAGACAGGTAGATCGCCGTGCCGTCCAGATTGAAGGAATAGCCCGCAGGAATCACCACGCCGACCACTGAGCGATCCACACCCAGGTCTTCCAGCTTCTCCATCATCCGCGGCAGGACCGACTCGGACGAGGAGGTCCCGAAGACGACGAAGATCTCCTCCCGGATGTACTTGATGAAGCGCCAGATGGCGAAGCCGTGTCGCCAGGCAATGGCACCGAGCGCGACGCCAACGAAGAGCAAACACGTCGCGTAAAAACAGGCGATGAGCGTCGCGAGCTGCGCCAGCGTCGCGACGCCGAAGCTGCCGATGGTGAACGCCATCGCGCCGAACGCGCCGAGCGGCGCCGTCTTCATGATGATGCCGACGACGGCGAACAGCACGCGCGACAGCGTGTCGACGAGCTCGACGATCGGCGCGGCCGCGGCGCCGACAAGGCGAAGCGCGAACCCGAACAGAATGGAAAACAACAACACCTGAAGGATGTCGCCTCTGGCGAACGCGTCCACGACGCTCGTCGGGATGATGTCGAGCAGGAATCCGGTTGCGGTTTGCGCGCGTCCCGCCGTCACGTACTGCGCAACCGCATCCGCATCGAGCGACGTGGGGTCGACGTGCATCCCGGCGCCCGGTTGGACGACGTTGACGACGATCAACCCGATGACGAGCGCCATCGTGCTGACCACCTCGAAGTACACGAGCGCCAGCGCACCCGCCTTGCCGACCGTCTTCGCCCCCGACGCGCCGGCGATGCCGCCGACGACGGTGCAGAAGATGATCGGCGTAATGATCATCCGGACGAGTTTGATGAAGGCGTCGCCGAGCGGCTTCATCGCCGCGCCGGCGGCGGGCCAGAAGTGGCCGACGATCACACCAGCCACGGTGGCGGCGAGCACCTGACCGTAGAGCGTCGTGTAAAACCGCCGAGAGATCAACATTGCGGATTGAGGATTGCGGATTGCGGATTGATTGAAGATTGAATCGTAGATTAATCCGCAATCCGCAATCCGCAATCCGCAATTTCGGGGATCACTATTGCGCGCGGGATGTGATTGCGGACCGCCGCCAGCGCGGCGAAGACCACGGTGAGCGTCGTGGCGATCACGCCGAACAGGAGCGAACCGCCGCCGGACTCGAGCGCCGATGACCCGGCATAGGGGGCAACCACGCCCCCGATGCGGCCGAAGGCGACGGCAGTACCGACGCCCGTCGCGCGGATCCCGGTCGGATAGACGTGCGCCGCGAGCGCGTACATTGTCGTCTGCACGGCGTTGATGAGGCCGCCCGTCCACGCCAGCATGGCGAGGACGGCCAGTGCGGGTTGGGATCCAATCGCGACCACGGCCAGGAGAACGGCGCCGGCGATCGCACCGGCCGTCATCGAGAGCATGATGATGCGCGATCCGAATCGGGCGATGGTCATCGCGCCGAGAATGGCGCCGACGACGCCGCCGATGTTGAAGGCCGTCAACCCGTAACTCGCGGTCTCGACGCTGAACCCGGCTCTCGAGAGCAGCAGCGGCACGAAGTACACGCCCATGTAGACCGACAGCAGACAGAAGAAGAATGCCGCGCACAGCGCGAGCGTGTCGCGGCGGAAATCAGGCGCGAACAGTGCGCGGGCGGACACGCGTGCGACCGCCTGCTCTCTCGCGTCCGCGAACGTCGCATCGTCCTGTACGTTGTGGCCGAGCCGCCGCAGCAGCGACGCGAGCTCGGGCCATCGCGATCGCTGCCGCGCAAGATACCGCGGCGACTCGGGCAGCACCTTCAACAGAATCGCGGCGAGGACGAGTGGAATGACGCCACCAACCAGAAAGAGTCCGCGCCACCCGTAACGCGGGAGGATCTCTGCGCCAAGCAGCCCCGCCAGCGTGCCACCGAGTGGGATGCAGACGATGGTCAGCGTTACTGCGAACGGTCGATGCCGCCTGGGAACGTATTCAGATGACAGCGCCGCCGCATTCGGCATCGCGCCGCCGAGGCCAAGGCCGGCGAGGAAGCGCACCAGACCAAGCGTTTCCACGCTGCCCGTGAACGCGACGAGCACGGTCAGCGCGCCGAACGACGCAACGCTGCCAAGCAGCGCGATCCGCCGGCCGACGCGATCGCCGATCACGCCACCGATCGCGCCGCCAATCATCATGCCGACCATGCCGCTCGCAATCACGGTGGCGAACGCCGGCCGCGCCAACTCCCACTCCCGCATCATCGCGGGCAGCGCGGCGGCGAGGAGCTGATTGTCGAGCCCGTCGAGCACGATGGTCAGCGCCGTGCCGACGACCAGCAGCTTCTGGTAGCCGCTCCATTGCCCTTCATCCAGCACCGATCCGACATCAATGCTCTTCATGGTTTCACCGAGCGGCTCCCGCGTCGCGTATTCTAGTGGACCGGTTGCGGCAACGCAGTAGAATCCTCACGTGAATCGGCGGGAATTCCTCGCGCTCGCCGCGGCGGCGCCGCCTCTGATGCAGACCAGACCTGCCGGATCCTTGTTCGTGTGCATGCACGAGGCGAGCTCCGATCGTTTTGATTTTCGCAGCGCCATGGAAGGCTACGCGAAGGCCGGAATCCGTGCCGTCGAGCCGCAGCTGGTCAAGGTGCGGGAGTTCGCGCAGAAGGAGTCGCCGGCGGCGGCAAAGCGGCTGCTCGACGACCTGGGCTTGAAAGCCGTCTCCTCGAGCAACCAGCTCGGGCTTCCGGAGCCAGGCGACGCGCGCATGCGCAGCCTGGAGGATCTGCGGTGGAAGGTGGAGCTGGCGCAAACGATCGGCTGCGACCGTCTGGTGGCGCCGTCAACAGGAACCGGACCGTACACGGAGGACGACTACAAGCGCGGCGTCGACAACCTGCGCGAGGCCGCCGAGATCGCGAAGCCGTTCGGCGTGTCGCTGATGCTCGAATTCACGCGCACGTCACGGTTCGCCGGCTCGCTGCCCACCGCCATCAAACTCGTACGCGAGGCCAATCATCCCAACGTCCGGCTGATGATGGACACCTATCATTTCTGGGGCGGCATCAGTAAATTCGAGGACCTGGAACTGCTCCGCGACGGCGAACTGCATCATCTGCATTTCGAGGACGTGCCGGCGGATCCGCCGCGCGAGATTCAAGGACAGCCGAACCGCGTCTACCCAGGCGAAGGCATCGCGCCGCTGCGCCGCATTGTCGAACTGCTGAAGCGAAAGCAGTACTCCGGCGCCGCGTCGCTGGAGATGTTCAATCCGGCGATTCAGGGGATGGATCCGTATCAGGTCGCGGTGCGGGCGCGCGCGGCGATCGAACCGGTCATCATCTAGCAAGCGGATCCGGACGGATCTGGAACTTCACGATCTTCCCTTTTGTCCCTTTGCCGCCCTCGATGTGCCAGACGAAGTGCGTGCCGTAGTTCGCGTAGAGCGCGCGGCCTTTCCATCCACCGTTCGGATCGTCGATGCGTCCGTCCATCCCGCGCGAATAGAAGCCGAGCGGATACGGCACCCGCAACGTGATCCACTCACGGGTCTGCGGATTCAGCGCGAGCAGCGCGTCCGAGTTCGAGCCGTTCGCGAAGGGCGTATTGGCGCCGAGCCCTGAGATGTTGTGCTGGTCCACCCAGTTGTAGTAATGGAAGTCTGCGGGAATCCCCGTGCCCTTCAACTTCGGCCCGGTGGTCTGATAGAGCGTCCAGCCTTCGCGGCACTGACTGCCGTCTGTTTTCGCCGGACCACTCAGGTCCTTGCACTTGCGGTAATCGAAGCTCGCGAGATGACTGCTGGCGGCCAGCGCCGTCCACACGACGCCGTTGCTGTCGATGTCGATGCCGCGCGGATCGAAGCCGGGTTCGGGGACCTTGAAGACTTCGGTCTTGCAGCTTGCCGGCGCATTGTTCCCGCGCTGCAAACGAACGAGAAAACCAGGATAGCGCTCGCTCACGCCCCAGACTGAATCGTCGACGGGACTCGGAATGACGGAGTACATGCTGTAGCTGACCAACGTATCGAGCTTCGGATCGTACGCCGTCTCGCCGCGGCCACCCGAGAGTGGTGCTCCGCGCTGCCCGCCGGACGCCGCGGGCGTGTCGCCCTGATACGTCACCGAATCGCGTCCGCGGCTCGCCGGCATGTTCCACGGCTTCGTGATCTTCCCGTCACCATTGGTGTCGAGCACCTGACCGCACCAGCCAACCGCCTTCTGCTCGTCGTGCGTCTCATCGTAGACCTTGGTGTCGATCCAGCCGAAGATGGGGCCGATGAGCTCGTTGAAGTAGACCGTTTCGTCCGGATCGTTGTCGAACTGCAGGTGATGCGTGCTGTAGCACGTATCGATCAAGGTGAATTTGTTGCTCTTCGGATCGTAGAAGGACGCCTGCCGCGCGCTCACGCGAAGCGGGAACCAGTCCGCGAACTTGTTGCCCGCGTCGCTGCACCAGGACGGATCCTGATTGCTGCGGATCTTCGACGTCATCCACACGCGGCCTTTGCTGTCGATCATCGGGTTATGCGGATCGGCGGGATCGTAGGGAGGATTCGCCCACAGGTGCTCGCTTCCCCAATGAAGCGACGGACGGTTCGGCGCCGGGAACCGTGACGGAACTTTCTCCTTCACCTCGCGCGTCGGGATGTCCAGCGAGAACGTGCTGCTCTCGTTGGGATCGAGGACCACGAGCTGGCCGTGGCCAGCCGAGACGGCGTAAATGCGGCCGTTGGCGTTCACGCTGGGATGGTTCTTGTCGGTCGAGATTTCGTCGTGCATGAACGAGTGATCGTCGCCAACGTCCCACAGCGTCACCACGAGATTGCGCTCCAGCCCCTTCGGCCGCGGCGGCGCCGGCGGCACTTCTCCTTTGGCGACGCGCTCGGTCCAGTCCGCGTACGCCTTCAGCGATCGATCCGGTCCCTGCGTGTTCAGCACGGCGTACATCGAGTTGCCGCGGACGCCGGTGCCGAGCCGCCATTCCCACGCCTCGGCGTGCGTCTTCAGCTCGGGCTTCGCGGCGAGGATGTGATCGACGCTCCGCGTCAATCGATTGCCGAGTTGATGGCAGAAGTTGCAATCCGATTTGAGCGAATTGATCCAGGAGTTCTGCGTCAGCATCGTCGGCCCGAGACCGTTGCCCTTCGGTCCGGTGCCGGGGAACTCGCTGGCGGCCGGCGGCTCGAGCATCGAGAGCCAGTAATTGGCTGGATAGACTCTCGCAGCCTCCTGCGGAGTCTTCGCCGTGATGGCCGTGAGCGTCGCGGCGTTCGCGCCAGGTTTGATCTGCACTGGCTTCGAATCGACGAGACCGTAGCCTCTGACCCACACGTTGTAGTTCGCCGGCGGCAAATCGGGCAGAACGAAGCGGCCGCGGTCGTCAGTGACGACGATCTTGATGAAGTTGGTCGGGAGATCCTTGGTCTCAGCGATGACCCACACGCCGGCCTCGGGCCCCTGACTGCCCTGCACCACGCCGCCGATCGACCCTTGCGATCGCTGCTGCGCGTGCACCGCGAAACCGGTTCCGAGCGCGACGAGTGCCGCGCCAGTGGCCAACCACTTCATTGCCGCGCTCCTTGCGACGGTTTACCAAACCTCGCCGCGTCAATCGCCACGTTCGTCTTGACGTCGTTCAGCTTCGCGGTGTATCGCCCGTCCAGCCACGTGAACTTGTACTCGAATGGAAACTTGATCCCGCCGACATCGCGGTAGTCGGAGTAGTCGATCTGGGTGGGCATCCGTCCGATTGGCGAGGGTCCATAGCGCACGACTCGTTTGAGCAGCCACGTCGCCGGGTCGAAGTACAACGTCGCGAGAAAGCCTCTCGGCCCGGTTCCCTGGATGGCGATGAAATCGCGATCGCCCATGCTGCGGGTGGCGCCGCCGCGCCAGTTGCTCAGCGCTTGTTTGATTTGTCCGGGGAACGACAGCTGCGCCTCGAGTCTGACGCCGTCCAGCTCGCTGCCAACCAGCTCGTACTCGCCGAGCAACCCTCGCGGCGTCTTCATCCAGCCGATGCGGCCATCGAAGCTCCACATGCTTGTGCCGCGTTCCGGGTGGTCCTTGTAGGTGATGAGCGTCGTACGTTGATTCGGGGCCTTCGCGAGAACGCTGAACTCGGCGGTGCCACCTAGTTCGCCGTACGCCACCGCCGTGCCGCTCCCGACGAAGCTCGTGAGACCGGCGAGGCGCTCGGCGCCGCCGAGCGCCTGGATGTACTTGTCGAGAATCTGATCAGCCGAGAGCTGACCGCTCTCGGTTCGAATGACATCATCGCTCTCGGTGTTTGGCACGTCGTACCAGGCGTCCAGCTCGATGGTCGTCGACGGAGTAATGCGGCCGTGATGGCACGTCCAACACGTCACGCGCTGCACGCCGCCGAAGTTGGTGCGATTGATGGCGGCCACCATCTCCACCATCCGGCGCGTGGTCTGCTTTCGAGGCGTGTCGATGACGAAATCCGCTTGATCGGTGCCGGCGCGCGGGTGGCAGTCGGCGCAGTCGAGACCGAGATTCGCCGAGATGAGGCCCATGCTCGCGATGAAGTCGTCGACGCTGAGCTCCTTGAGCGTGCTGGTCGTGACGTTCTTGAACGCCTCTCCCGCCTTCTTCCCGGCGGCGGGCTTTGGCGCCTGGGCTTGCGCCATCAGGTGGCCGGCCAACCCGGAAGCGCTCAGCCACGCAACGCTCAGAGCGGCACCAACAGCCCATTGCCACGAAATCTTCATGTGTCCTCCGCGCGCGGTGCGCGATCCTAGCTTGTTCTGGCGATTCGTTTCCACGTACAGTTACCGGCATTCTGCGAGGGAGGGCTCTCGATGCGAACGCTTCTTCGAACGGCGGCACTGATCGCGGCGCTTGCGTTGCCGCTGCCGGCGTCGGCGCAGTTCGGACATCCGCTGAAAGGCTCGTGGAGCGGCGACTGGGGGGCGAGCAAGCAGGAGCGCAAACGCGTACTGCTCGAGGTCCATTGGGACGGCAAGGCGCTGACGGGATCGATCAATCCCGGCCCGAACGCCGTCGCGTTTCAGAAAGCCACCCTCGACCCGTCCAATTGGAACGTCCATTTCGAAGCGGAGGGTAAGGACGCCGCCGGCAAGCCGATCCGCTACGTGATCGACGGCAAGCTCGAAAACATCGGCGCCTACCAGCGCGTCATGACCGGCACGTGGACCGAGGGCGCGACGAAAGGCGACTTCAAGGTCATCAGAAACTGACCTATTGCTTCTTCCCGAAGATGGGTTGGCCGAAATCGTCGGTCAGGTTCTGAAGATACTTGTTGTTTTCCTGACAGATGTATTCGGTCAGCTCGGCCGACGCGTTCCACGGAATGTTCCAGCGCATCGTGAACGGTTTCGTGTACGCGCCGGGATCGTCGTACATCACCTCGTAGCGCAGCTGGTTCTTCGTCGGTCGAGAGAACCGCTCCACCACGTGCAGCAGGTCCGTGTGCGGATGGCCGTAGTAGTCCATCCACGTCTGCTCGTTGAAGCCGACGACGTCGACGACGAGCGTGTCGCCTTCCCAGTGTCCGACCGAGTGACCGAGGTAGGTCGGATTGAGCGCATCGCCTTCCGGATGCTTGCGGCCATCCATATAGATCTCGCGCCAGACGTGCGTGGCGCCCTCGAAGATCATCAGGATGCGTTTCTGCTCCGGCAGCTGGATGATCTCCATCGGATACGGCGTCGCCATCATGCGCGGACCGCCCGGCGGCAAACAGTACCCTTCGGGGTCGTACTTCGACTCGTTCTTCGAGTTGTAGTCGTAGATGGCCGCGGCCCACGACTGGAACGGCACCTGCGGTTCGGACTTCGCGCCGCCGCGACCGCCGCCGCCCGCCGTGCCTTCGCCGCCGCCAAGCGGAGCGTCGCCGCGCCCGCGACCGCGAGCGCCGCGGCCGGCGGCCATGCGCCGCTCGAACGCGGTGGTCCCGTCGGCCTCGACGACGCGCTCGCCCATGTTGGTGATGTAGGGCACATTCCAGACGCCTTTCTCACCGGGAGCTCGCCCGAGATTCACCGTCCCGTCCGCGAGTCGTGGCGTCGGTTCACCCGCCGTTGGATTTCGGGCAGTCGTCGCGCCCTCGCGCTGACCCGGAGCGGGGGCGGCCGGCTGCTGGGCGCCCGCGCCCCAGATCGTCGTCAACAACACGACGACCATGGCGGCGAGCAGCGCGGAACGCTGACCGTTTCGCACGTCTGTTCTCCTTTGCACGCGAGTCGAACGAATGCGTTCGCGCTGATCAGCGCTGAGGGGTATCAGTCTGGCTCGAGGCCGCGAACAACCGTTTGCCCGTGCTCTCGAGGACCACGACGCGCGCGTTGCCGATGTGCGGTTTATCCTTCGCGCGGCTGCCTTCGACAGTGACGACGTCGCCGACCTTGAGCGTGTTGCGCGTCCAGCCCTGGCGCATCAGGCCGTTCGGGCTGCCCATCTCCATGCCCCAGTTGACAACCGCGCCGTCCGGCTCCGCCACATCCAGATAGAAGTAGGTGTGCGGATTCATCCACTCGATTTTGGTGACGGTTCCTTTGATGTTGACCGGCTGGTTGGCGTCGAATTCTGCGGCGAATGAGTGATGCGCGATCGCCGAGCCCGTGGCGAGCACGAATCCGGCGGCTGCGGCAAACACGGCAAACTTCGTCTTCATCGAAACCTCCGTCCCACGCCGCGAACGTCCGATGTCCGCGTTATTTTCGGGACTCGACTGAGAAATGTCAAATAGGGGCGACCCGATGATTCCCGCCGAAGCCGATCCGTGAGCAGATCCGACACCCACACGTTCGACCCTGCTGAGCCGTACGGCCTCCTGCTTACAGTGCGATCAGGCGACCCGATTCCAGCCTGAGCGTGCGATCGCAGGCGGCGGCGAGCCGCGGATTGTGCGTGGCGATGATCGAGGTCAGTCCGAAGTCGCGGTGCATGTCGCGCAACAGATGATGAAGCTGGTCGGCAGTCGCTTCGTCGAGATCACCGGTCGGCTCATCGGCGAGCAGGACCGACGGCCGCATGACGAGCGCGCGTCCTACCGCCACGCGCTGTTGCTCGCCGCCCGACAACATGCCGGGACGATGCGTCAGGCGATCGGCGAGGCCGACGCGGCGCAGCAGATCCTCGGCGCGCGGGCGCGCGTCGGCGATCGGAATACGCGCGATGCGCATCGGCATCTCGGCGTTCTCGAGCGCGGTGAATTCCGGCAGCAGATGATGGAACTGGAACACGAAGCCGACGTGGCGGTTGCGGAACGAGACGATCTGATCGTCGGGCATCGCGGTGATGTCGGAAGCGCCAATCGAGATGCTGCCGCGATCCACCCGATCGAGGCCGCCGAGGAGGTGCAGCAGCGTGCTCTTTCCGACCCCCGATGCGCCGACAATCGCCACCATCTCCCCGGCCTCGACCTGGAGATCGACGTCGCGCAGCACCGTCAGCAGCGTGCCGCCGACCGGGTAGCTCTTGACGACGTTGTGGGCTTCGAGAAACGCCATCAGTCCGCCAACCGCGTCGACGAAACGACGAAACCACGAAACCGCGAAACCGCGAAACCACGAAACAAGACCTGTCCATTTCGTTTTCGTGGTTTCGTCGTTTCGGGGTTTCGTGAATATCCGTCATTCATAGCGAAGCGCTTGGGCTGGATCCAATCGAGCCGCCTGGCGCGACGGATAAATGGTCGCGACGAAGCACACGATGATCGCCGCCACGACGATCACCGCGAAGTCGTCTGGCTGAACCTTGAACGGCACGTGTGACACCTGATACACATCGACAGGGACGCTGATCAGCTTGTAGCGATCGGCCACGTACGAGATCACATACCCGGCCACGGCGCCGACTGTCGTGCCGACGAAGCCGATGATCAGCCCTTGCATCATGAAGATCGCGGTCACGCTTCGCGCGCTCGCACCCATCGTCTTGAGGATGGCGATGTCGCGGTGCTTTTCCATGACGAGCAGAATCAGCGACGCGATGATGTTCAGCGCCGCGACCATCACGATCAGCCCGATGGTCAGCGAGATCGCGATCTTCTCGAGCCACAGCGCCGAGAAGAGCGACCGGTTCATCTCGGTCCAGTCCTGCGTGAAGTACTTGTCGCCCAGCGTCGCCGTGATCGAATGCGCCACTGGCGATGCGCGCCAGATGTCGTCGACGCGCAATTGAATCAAGTCGACTTGATCCTTCCCGAAGAGGCGCTTGGCGACGTCGAGCGACACGAACCCGGTCGTGTTGTCGAACTCGTAGAGGCCGAGGGTGAAGGTGCCCACGACGCGCAGCCGCCGCGGGACCGGGACCATCCCCATTGGCGACAACGTGCCGTGCGGCGTCACGACCTGCACCGAGTCGCCGACGGCGACGCCGAGCGCCCGCGCCAGATCCTTGCCGAGGAGGATGCCGCCGAGCGCGCCGTCCTCGGTGTCGGCGTCGAGCGCCTCCAGGTGGCCCGTCTGCATCGCCGTGCGCAGATCGGTGACGCCCGCCTCGAGATCCGGATCGATGCCGGTCAGGTTGACGAAGTCTTCCGACCGCGACGCGTTGATCAGCGCCTTGCCGAGAATCGCCGGCGCGGCGCCGACCACGTGTGGCACCTGCCGCAGCTTCTCCGCTTCCGCGTGGTAGTCCTCGATGCCGCTCGTCTTCCACACGTAGATGTGCGGGTTCGCGCCGACGATGCGGTCGCGGATTTCGTCCTGGAGGCCGGTCATCAAGGCGAGCGCGATGACCAGCGCCATCACGCCGACGGTGACGCCGAGCGTGGAGATGAACGAGATGACGGAGATGAACGCCTGCTTGCGCTTGGCGAGCAAGTAGCGCACGGCGACGTGAAGCTCGAACGGCAGATCCATCAGCGTCGCCTCCGACGATCGACGAAACCAGGAGACCACGAAACCACGAAACTAGGAAGCCGCGAAACCGCGAAACCAGGAAACCACGAAACCACGAAACTGCGCGTCACTCTCGTTTTCTCATGAGCGGGAACAGGATCACGTCTCGGATCGAGGGACTGTTGGTCAGCAGCATCACAAGGCGATCGACGCCGACGCCTTCGCCGCCGGTGGGCGGCAGACCGTACTCGAGCGCGCGGATGTAGTCCTCGTCCATTTCGTGCGCTTCCAGGTCGCCGCGCTGGCGGTACTTCGACTGCGCTTCGAAGCGGCGGCGCTGCTCCACCGGATCGTTCAGCTCGCTGAAGGCGTTGGCGACCTCGAACCCGCCGATGTAGAGCTCGAAGCGCTCCACCGTGTCGGGATCGCCCGGCTTCTGCTTCGACAGCGGCGACACCTCGGTCGGAAAGTCGTAGACGAACGTCGGCTGAATCAGCCGATCCTCGCAGAGCGTTTCGAAGATCGCCGTCGTGATCTTGCCGGGGCCGTGTGCCGGATCGACCTCGACGCCGAGCTCGCTCGCGATGCGGCTCACCGCGTCCCGATTCCGGAGTTCCGCATCGGTGACGTCACGATGCAGCCGGGCCGACGCCGCCTGTCGCGCGGCCTCGCGCAGCGACAGGCGTGTGAACGGCGCCATCAACGAGATCCGATGCTCGCCAAACGTGATCTGATCGGTGCCGATCGCCTGGCGCGCGACCGTGCCGATCATCTCCTCGGTCATCGTCATCAGCGCCTGGTAGTCGGCGTAGGCCTCGTAGAACTCCATCATCGTGAACTCGGGGTTGTGCTGCGTCGAGATCCCCTCGTTCCGGAAGTTCCGGTTGATCTCGAACACCTTCTCGAGTCCGCCGACGGTGAGCCGCTTCAGATAGAGCTCGGGCGCGATGCGGAGAAAGAGATCCATGTCGAGCGTGTTGTGATGCGTGACGAACGGCCGCGCGATCGCCCCGCCCGCAATCGGCTGCATCATCGGCGTCTCGACCTCGAGATAGCCGCGCCCGGTCATGAAGTCCCGCAACGCCGCGATGATACGGCTGCGCAGCTCGAAGACGCGCCGCGAATCCGGATTGACGATGAGGTCCAGGTAGCGCTGGCGATAGCGGATTTCGACGTCGGTCAGACCGTGCCACTTCTCGGGGAGCGGCAGGAGACACTTGGCCAGGAAATGCAGGCGCGACGCCCAGATGGTGAGCTCGTTGGTCTTGGTCCGGAACAGATGCCCTTCGACGCCGACCCAGTCGCCGAAATCGAGCAGCTTGAAGATCTTGAAATCGACCTCGGGCAGTGAATCCTGCCGGATGTAGAGCTGAATCTTCGCGAGACCGTCGGAAAGCACGACGAAGTTCGCCTTGCCGAACGATCGGATGCCGAGAATGCGGCCGCTGGTGATCGTGTCGATCCGCTCGGCCTCGAGCTCGTCGTGGTTTCGACCCGAGTACGCGTGGACGAGCTGGGCAATCGTCTGACGCCGCTCGAACGTGCGTGGATAGATATCCACACCGAGCTTCTCGAGCTCGTCGAGGTTCGTGCGCCGCTGCTGGACTTGTTCGTCGAGGGAGGTCATATCACCGCGTTATCTCGATCTTCTTCCTGATCGCGTCCAACACCCCGTTGATGAACTTCACCGCTTCTTCGGTGCTGAAGGTCCGCGCGAGCTCGAGCGCCTCGTTGATGACCACCGCCGGCGGCGTGCCCCGATCGCGCTGCAGCTCGCAGATGGCCATCCTTAGAATCAGACGATCCAGGACCGCCATTCGCTCCGGACGCCACCGTTCGGCGGTTTCGGCAATCAGGGGATCGATGGCGGCGAGCCGCTCGACGGTGTCGTGGGCCAGCGTAGAGGCGAACGAGCGAAGCTCGTCCGCGGGCGCGTCGGTGTCGGGCCACTGCTGGCTGAAAAAGGTGTCGGCGGCGCGGTCGACGTCGCCGCGTCCGATGTCCCATTGATACAGGATCTGCAGCGCCGCCTCGCGCGCCCGGTGGCGCGGGTCTTTCTTCACGGTACGCTCACGACTTCAGCTGCGCGACGACGTCGGCCATCTCGATCGCGGCGACGGCGGCCTCGCGGCCTTTGTTACCCGGCCCGTCGCCGGCCCGGGCCAGCGCTTCTTCGACCGAGTTGGTCGTCAGGACGCCGAACGCGATCGGCACGCCGGTCGCTGCCGACGCGTCGGTCAGGCCGTGCGCGACCGCCGAGCAGATGTAATCGAAGTGCGGCGTCTCGCCGCGAATCACGCAACCGAGACAGACAACCGCATCGAAACGGCCGCTCTCGGCGGCGTGCTGCGCGGCGAGCGGGATTTCGAAGGCGCCGGGCACGAGCACGACGGTCACGTCGTTGGCGGCGACGCCGGCCGCGTCCAGCGCTTGAAGCGCACCGGTCCTCAGGCGTTCGGTGACGAAGTCGTGGTACTTCGACACGACGAGCGCGAATCGAAATCCTGACGCGCGACCTGACGCTTGAATCGTGGTCAAGATCTCCCCATTCCGCCCATCCTGCCCCATCCCGCCCTACTTGCCTTTGAACGCCGCTTTGCGTTTTTCCAGGAATGCTTTCGTGCCTTCCCGCATGTCGTCGGTCGACGCGACCAGGCCGAAGAGGGTCGCTTCGTACTGCGTCGCCTCGGCGAATGCCATCTCCGTGCCCTTGTTGACGGCATTGATGATGTAGCGCATCGCAATCGGCGCGTTGGCGGCAAGCTGCGCCGCGAGCGTGCGCGCTTCGACCATCAGCTCCGCGGCCGGCACGACGCGGTTCACGAGGCCGATACGCATCGCCTCGTCGGCGCTGATCGGCGCGCCGGTCAGCATCATCTCCATTGCCTTGCCCCGGCCGACGAGCCGCGGCAGCCGCTGCGTGCCCGCGTAGCCGGGAATCAGACCGAGGTTGATTTCAGGTTGCCCCAGCTTCGCCGAGTCGGCGGCGATGCGGAGCGTGCACGCCATCGCCAGCTCGCAGCCGCCGCCCAGCGCGAAGCCGTTGATGGCGGCGATCACCGGCTTGCCGAGGTTCTCGATGACGTCGAACACATGCTGTCCCGCGAGCGCGTGTTCGCGCCCGCCAGTCGGCGTCTGGACGGCGAGCTCGTTGATGTCGGCGCCCGCGACGAAGGACTTCTCCCCGGCACCCGTCAGCACGATTGCGCGTACCTCATCGTCGCGCTTCAAGTCGAGCATGACGCGGCGCAATTCATCGACGGTTTCGGAGTTCAGCGCGTTGAGGACCTTGGGCCGGTTGATGGTGACGATCGCCGACGCGCCGTCGCGTTCGAGCAGCAGATTTTCGAAAGCCATGAGGACTTATAACGGGAAGGGATACATCAACCAGCCGAGCACGAGCGCCGACAACAGAAACCCGCCGAACATCATGCCGCCGAAACGCAGCTGCTCGTGCCAATCGTCCTTGGCGATGACCGCGAACACGAGCGACACGAAAAACGCAAACACGGTGAGCAGCACGATGTGGCTTTGCATGAGCGCGTATCAGCGGTGTCTCTGTTTGATTAGTAAAGCGGGCCGTTCCGCTGGAACGGCCCGACGATCGCGGTTCAAGGCTTGATGTGGTCCCTTCACCTTCTGTTGAGACGCTCCGCTAGATTATTTCCTGCCGAGGGCGACGTCGTAGGCGTCGATCACGACGAGCAGGTTCAAGAGGCCGGCGACGATCAGAAAGGCGTTGCCGTACTCGTAGGTGACCGCGCGGACCGCGCCGTCGCCGTAGCTGAGGGCCTTGGCGATGAAATACGGCATGCCGATGCCGACATCGGCGACGGCGGCAAGCGCCACCAGCCATTCCGACATGTCGAACGGAAACAGACGGCCCTTCAACGCGAGGCCCAGCGCGAACATGAGCGGAAGGGCGACGAGGAAGATCAGACCTTTCGATCGGCGGCCGAGCCACAAGTGACCCGCGCCGGGCACCGCCCACGCCGCGAGGCACAGCAGCACGAGCCAGCCGGTTTGCGTCTCTTCGGCGGCGGTAGCGCGCACGGCGCACTAGTTTACTTCACGTTGAATCAGCACCGCGACGCCGACGCCAAGACAAAGGCCGCTTGCCGCGCGAATCCAGTTCGACGGCGTCACGCCGGTGGTCCATTCATAGACAAGCGTTGCCATGGCAGGCAGCGCCGCCATGACCAGGATCGTCCGCGTGTCGCGGCGGGCCCGTGTGCCCGCCGCGAGCGCTCGTCCGTCGACGGCGCTCATGACGAGCGTCGAAGCGTCACCTCCTTGCGGAGGCACGAGTCGCCCTCCGCGGACGGCGTTGACGAGCACCGCCAGCGCCGCACCGACGTAGATGCCGGTGCAGCGCGCGCACACCGGCAACTGATGCGACCAGAGATAGAAGGATCGCTCCGGTCGCTGATGGCAGATCACGCTGCCGATCGCGTACACGGTCAGCGTCAGCAGGTAAACGAGCGATGGCGCCGCCGGACGCGATGCCGCGAGCGAGGCGAGCGGCAACGCCACTGCCCAGGCGATCGATGCGCCGGCGAAACCCCGACGAAGAAGCACCATGTGATTCACAGGTCCGCGCCGCGAACGTGAATGGTACACTCACGACCATGCTGGCCGGCGTCGCTCTCGTGTCCGCGACCCTCCTGATGATCGAGCTCGCGCTGACGCGCATCTTCTCGGTCGTCATGTACTACCACTTCGCGTTCCTCGCGATTTCGATCGCGCTTTTCGGCCTGAGCGCCAGCGGCGTTTTCGCGTACCTCGGGCGAACGTGGCTCAACCGCCGCGACCTCCGCTCACTGCTGAGCGCGGCGGCGTTGCTCTACGCAGTCACGACGATCGTGGCCTTGTTCTTTCTCGTCCGGCTGCGCGTCGGCCTCAACTATTCGCCGGAGAACCTCCGGCTGATGCTCACGATTTACACGCTTGCCGCCCTGCCCTTCTTTACCGGCGGCCTGATCATCACGCTCGCGATCTCCCGGCAGCCGTCGCGCGTCAATGCGGTCTACGCCGCCGATCTCACCGGCGCCGCCGGCGGCTGTCTCATCCTGATTCCGTTGTTGAATCGCCTCGGCGCGCCAGGCGTCGTGCTCACCGCGGCCGTCATGGCGATCGCCGCGGCGGTCCTGTTCGCCACTCACGCGAACCGCCTGCGCATCGCGGCGATCGGCGCTGCGTTGATCGCACTGCCTCTCGCCGGTCAGCTGTCGCACCTCGCGACATTCGACGTCGTCGATACCAAAGGGCATCGCAGCGACCGGGTTCTGTTTGCGAAGTGGAACTCGTTCTCGCGTATCGGTGTCTACGAGCGCACGCACGGCGACTGGTCGTTGAGTCCCAACTATAGAGGTCCGCTGCCGGACACCCGCTACATGGACATCGACTCGGCTGCGTCGACGCCGATTCTCGGCCTCAAGCCCGATCTGTCCAACGTCCAGTACTTGAAGTACGAGCTCACGGCGCTTGCGTATCAGCTCAAGAGCAGCGATTCGACACCCGGCGGGTTTACCGCACTGGTCATTGGCCCGGGAGGCGGACGCGACCTCGTGTCGGCACTCGTCTTCGGCGCGCGGCACGTCGATGGCGTCGAGATCAATCCGATCATCGCCAACGACGTGATGCGCGGCCAGTTCCGTGAATTCTCGGGCGGCATCTACACCCATCCCCGCGTTCGCATCGTCGTCGACGACGGCCGCAGCTTCGTGCGCAGGACGCCGGACAAGTACGACGTCATCCAGGCGTCGCTCGTCGATACGTGGGCGGCGACAGCCGCCGGCGCGTACACCCTCACCGAGAACACGCTCTATACCGTCGAGGCATTCGATGACTACCTCGACCACTTGACGGACGACGGCGTGCTGACGATGACCCGATGGGTGTTCGATGGGCTGCGGCTGATATCGCTCGCGCAGGCGGCCGTCGAGAAGCGCGGCTGGTCGCTGTCGGATCGGATCGCGATCGTCCGTTACCAGCGCGTCGCGACGTTTCTCTTCAAGCGCACGCCGTTCACCGAGCGCGAGCTCGCGACGCTGCACGATACGTCGGCGCGACTCGGGTTCGAGGTGTTGTACGCACCGAGCGACGAGGACACCAAGCCGATCGAAGACGAAGACGTCGACGGCACATCGACCGCGGATTACGCACGGCTGGTTCGCGCCTCGGATCCGCGGGAGTTCTACGCGCGCTTTCCTTCGGACATCCGTCCGACGACCGACGATCGCCCGTTCTTCTTTCACACGACGAAGCTGGAGAACCAGTTCTCGGTGGCGTTCGGGCGATCGATGCTGTTCGGCAACGGCTTGAGCGCGCTGCTCACGCTGCTCGGCATCTCGGCCGCGCTGGTTGCGCTCTTCGTCCTCGGACCGCTCGTCATCGCGGGCCGAGGCGCCGAACGGCCGCGCGGCTGGTTCGCCTGGCTCGTCTATTTCGGCGCGCTCGGCGCGGGATTCATGTTGATCGAAGTCGCGATCCTGCAGCGGTTCGTGCTGCTGCTCGGACATCCCGTGTATTCGCTCACGGTGACGCTGTTCTCGCTGCTGCTCGGCACCGGTCTCGGCGCGGCGTGGAGCCGCCGCTTCGATCAGCAGTCGCTGGGCCGCACGGGCGCGATTGCGTTGGTGACGGTCGCCGCGATTGCGGTCGCGGTGATCGCGGTCGTCACGCCACTGATCGACTGGGCGGTGCCGTTTACGCGGGCGACGCGGATGGCGATTGCGGTGGCGACGCTGGTGCCGGTCGGGCTGGCGCTCGGGATTCCGATGCCGACGGGCATCCGCCTGCTGAGCTCGCGCGCACCCGACATGGTTGCCTGGGCCTGGGGCATGAACGGCGCCCTGTCGGTGCTCGGGGCGACACTCGCGATTTTCATCGCGATGAACTGGGGCTTCCAGGCCACATTGCTAGCCGCTTCAGTCACTTACATGATCGGACTGGGCGCCTTCCTCAGAGCCCGCTGAAACTTAAACGTCGTTTTCGCGTCTAACGATGTCAGACTAACGAACACTGTTCAGTCCGGTGTCACCGCGGTCCCGACTGAAGTGACACTGGACGGATCACTCCAGCCTCACTCGCGTCTCGACTGCGGCGTCACCTCAGTCTCACCTCTGGGGAGCTCATGGGAATCAAGGAACGGCAGGAACGAGATCGCGAGGCGGTGCGCCGCGCGATTCTCGACGCGGCGCGCGACCTCTTCGTCGCCGAAGGCTACGACAACGTCTCGATCCGCAAGATCGCCGAGCGCATCGAGTACAGTCCGGCGGCGATCTACGGCTACTTCCCCTCCAAGGACGACATCTTCTTCGCGCTCGCGGAAGAGGGCTTTCGGCTCCTCGGGGATCCAGGCCTCGGTGAGGCGCAGCAGCGCCTGCAAACCCTGCCGACGCCGCTCGAGCGCGTGCGCGCCATCTTCTGGCGGTTGTACGAATTCAGCCGGCAGCATCCCGAGTACTTCGCGCTGATGTTCGTCGACCGCTCGGTGCCGCGTATCAGCCGCGAGTACGAACGGTTCGCGTTCGCGCGCGAGACCAAGCGCCACATCGCCGAAGAGATTCAGCGCTCGGTCGATGCCGGGGAACTGCCGGCGAGCGTGAAGCCGATCATCGCGATGCGGATGCTGACGAGCGGCGTGCTCGGCATCGCGGTGATGCGGCTGTCGGACCGTCTGCCGCCCGGCGAGAACGCCGACGACATTGCGAGCGACGTGCTCGACACCATTCTGGCCGGTTTGCGATCGGGCATCGCGTTCAAGTCCCGCGGCGTCGATACGGATTGCGCGAACGCATCCGTCGCCGAGACCGCTGTTGTGCCGGCCGTCAGGCCTGCTTCTTCGAGGAGTCGATGATGTTTCGCGCAGTCGTGAAGTCGTTGGCGTGGTCCCTGCTCGCGTCTGCCGTGGTCGCCGCGGCCGCCTGCAGCGCCGCGGACGGCAAAACCAAAGATCAAACCGCCGCGGCCACGGCCGCCGTCTCGGTGGCGCCAGCGGCGGCCGTCGAGCAGCCGATCACGCGCTTCATCCGCGCCACCGGCACGCTGATGGCCGAGGAGCAAGCCGACGTCGCCGCCGAAACGGCGGGACGCGTGATTGCCGCTCCCGTCGAGCGCGGCACACCGGTGTCGCAGGGCGCCGAGCTCGTCCGACTCTCCTCGACTGAAACCGACGCACAGTTGAAAGAAGCGCAGGCCAACGCCGCGCAGATCGAGGCGCGCCTGGGCCTGACCTCCGGCGGATCGTTCACCGTCGAGGCGGTGCCCGAGGTGCAGAACGCGAAGGCCTCGTACGAGCTGGCGCAGAGCGAATTCGCGCGCATCAAGTCGCTGCTCGACCAGAAGGTCGTCTCGCAGTCGGAGTACGACCAGCGTCGCACGCAGATGGAAGCGTCGCGGCAGCAGTACGAAGCGGCGAAGAACGGCGCTTCGCAGCAGTATCAATCGCTGCAGGCGGCGCGTGCACGCGTGACGCTGGCGCAGAAAGCGTTCGCCGACACGGTCGTTCGCGCGCCGTTCAACGGCGTCGTCGCGCAGCGTCTCGTCTCGGTCGGCGACTACGTCACCAAGGGGATGAAGATCGCGATCGTGGTGCGGGTGAATCCGCTGCGCGTGCAGCTGACGGTGCCGGAGCAATTCATCTCGGCGGTCAGCATCGGCCAACCGGTCGGCTTCGTCGTCGATGCCTATGCCGGCCGGCAGTTCGAGGGACGCGTTCAATACGTCTCGCCGGCGCTGCAGGCGGATCAGCGCGCGCTGACGGTTGAAGCGATTGTTCCGAATCCAAAGGGCGAGTTGAAGCCTGGACTCTTCGCGACAGCTCGGATCGAGCAGCAGGCGCGAACGCCGGGCATCGTCGTGCCGGCGAGTGCCGTGCAGGCGAGCGGCGGCACCAGCCGTGTGTTCGTCGTCAAGGGCGACCGCGTCGAAGAACGCATCGTCTCGACCGGTCAGACCGTCGGCGACACGATTGAAATCACCAAGGGCCTCACCTCCGGCGAGCGGGTCGCGACGACGAACGTCGCGCAGCTCGTGGATGGATCCGCGGTCCGGAACTAGGTGCTCATATGCAATGGTTAGCGGCGCTCTGCGTCAAACGTCCGGTCTTCGCCACCGTTCTCATCCTCTCGCTGACCGTGGTCGGCGCCTTCTCGTTCACGCGGCTCGGCGTCGATCGGTTTCCAAAGGTCGATCTGCCGACCGTCATCGTGACGACGGTGCAGCGGGGCGCTGCGCCCGAGCAGATTGAAACCGAGATCACCGACAAGATCGAGGAAGGGGTCAACACCATCAGCGGCATCGACGAACTGCGGTCGGTCTCGTCGGAAGGCATCTCGCAGGTCATCATCAGCTTTCTGCTCGACAAGAACACCGACGTCGCGGCGCAGGAAGTGCGCGACAAGGTGAACGGCGTGCTGCCGCTGCTGCCGAAGACCATCGACCAGCCGCGCGTCGATCGCATGGATCCGGATGCCGCGCCGGTGCTGAGCCTCGCGCTCAGCGCGAACAAACCGGTACGCGACATCACCGAGTTCGCCGACAAGGTGCTGCGGCGCCAGCTCGAGAGCGTCGACGGCGTCGGTCAGGTGCTGGTGCTCGGCGGCCGCAGCCGGCAGATCAACGTGTGGCTCGACGCGGATCGTCTGCGCGCCTACAACCTGACGGTCAACGACGTCGCCCGCGCGCTGCAGACCCAGAACATCGAGATCCCCGGCGGCCGCGTCGATCAGGGGCCGCAGTCGGTGACGCTGCGGACGCGCGGGCGCGTCCAGTCGGTGACGGAATTCACCGACATCGTCGTTCGCGAGAAGGACGGGCATCCGGTCCGCGTCGCCGACGTGGCGCGGGTCGAGGATGGCGAAGCCGAACCGGAAACGGTCGCCAACGTCAGCGGCGTCGACACGGTGCTGCTGCAGGTGCGCCGGCAGTCCGGGACCAACACCGTCGAAGTCGTCAAGGCCGTGAAGGAGCGCCTCGCCGACGTCCAGGGGGCGCTGCCGGTCGGCTACAACATCCGCCTCGTGCGCGACACGTCGGACTTCATCGAAGCCTCGATTCACAACGTCGAAGAGCACCTGATCGTCGGCTCGATCCTGGCCGCGCTCGTCGTCCTGCTCTTCCTGTGGAACCTCCGCTCCACGATCATCTCGGCGATTGCGATTCCGACGTCGATCATCGCGACGTTCGGGCTGGTGTGGTACATGGGCTTCACGCTGAATCTGATGACGATGCTGGCGCTGACGCTGTCGGTCGGCATCGTCATCGACGACGCGATCGTCGTGCTCGAGAACATCTACCGCTTCATCGAGGAGAAACACGACGACCAGTTCCACGCCGCGGTGGAGGCGACGCAGGAGATCGGCCTCGCCGTGCTCGCGACGACGCTGTCGCTGGTCGCCATTTTCGTGCCGGTCGGCTTCATGGGCGGCATCGTCGGCCGCTTCATGAAGAGCTTCGGGCTGACGATGGCGTTCGCGATCATGGTGTCGCTGCTCGTCAGCTTCACGCTGACGCCGATGCTGTCGGCACGATGGCTGAAAGTCGATCGTCAGGGCAAGGACCAGCACGGCTCGAAGGACTCCCGGGTGTTCCACACCATCGACGTCTTCTACACGCGTCTGCTCGAATGGTCGATGCGCCATCGCCTCGTCGTCGCAGGCGCGGCCGTCCTGGTGCTGTTGTCGAGCGTTCCGCTGTTCATGGCAGTGCCGAAGAACTTCATGGCGCAGGACGATCAGGCGGAATTCGAGATCAACCTGCGCGCGCCCGAGGGCACGAGTCTCGAGTCGACGACCGTGCTCACCAACCGCGTCGCCAACGCCGTCCGTCAGCGCGTCCCTGAGGTCGACTACACGCTGGTGACGATTGCCGGCGATCCGGCCAAGACGCGAAACCTCGGCAACATCTACGTGCGCCTGAAGCCGATTGAGACGCGGTCGCGCGATCAGTTCACGGTGATGGACGTCGTCCGCAAGGACGTGCTGCCACCGCTCTCGAAAGATCTGCGCACGTCAGTGCAGCCGGTCGCCGCCATCGGCGGAAGCGGCGCGCAGGCAGCCGACGTGCAGTTCGTCATCAACGGTCCGGATCTCCGCAAGCTCGAAGCAATCAGCAAGCAACTCGTCGCGCGCGTCAAGACGCTGCCCGGCGTCGTCGACGTCGACACGTCGCTGAACGTCGGCAAGCCCGAGTTGTCGGTGACCGTGGATCGGCCCAAGGCCGCCGACCTCGGCGTCCAGATCGGCGACGCCGCCGAGGCATTGCGGCTTCTCGTCGGCGGCGATCAGGTGACGACCTACAACGAAGGCGGCGAGCAGTACGAGGTGCATCTGCGCGCTCGTGCCGAGAACCGCACGACCGAGGCCGCGATCTCCGGTCTCACCGTTCCTTCGTCGCGTCTGGGCAGCGTCGCGCTCGACAACGTCGCCGACTTTTCAGCCGGCTCCGCGCCCTCCGACATCAACCGTCTCGCCCGCCAGCGGCAGGTCACCGTGTTCTGCGGTCTTCTGCCGACCGCGTCGCAGGCGGCGGTCCAGGACGCCATCCTCCAGGAGTTCAACGCGGTGAAGAGCGGCAACGACTACATCGGGCGCTTCAGCGGCCGCTCGCGCGAGCTCGGCCGGGCGGCACAGAACTTCCTGATCGCGTTCGTCCTCTCGCTCGTGTTCATGTATCTGATCCTCGCGGCGCAGTTCGAATCGTGGCTGCATCCGATCACGATTCTTCTGTCGCTGCCGCTGACGCTGCCCTTCGCGCTGCTCTCGATCCTCATCTTCAGGCAGTCGCTGAACATCTTCTCGGCGCTCGGCCTGCTCGTGCTGTTCGGCGTGGTGAAGAAGAACTCGATTCTGCAGATCGATCACGCGAATCAGCTGAAGGAGACCGGCCTCTCGACGCACGACGCGGTCGTGCAGGCGAGCCGCGATCGTCTCCGGCCGATTCTGATGACGACGTTCGCGTTCGTCGCCGGCATGATTCCGCTCATCGTCTCGCGCGGCATCGGCGCCGGCACCAACCACGCCATCGGCTTCGTGATTTTCGGCGGCCAGTCGCTGGCGCTGCTGTTGACGCTGCTCATCACGCCGGTCGCGTACTCGCTCTTCGACGATGCATCGAAGCTGCGCCTGTTCGGCCGGCGGCGGACCGAATCGAAGGCGCCGTCGGACTCGTTTGCACCCGCCGTGCCCTCAGGTGCTGCCATGCGGAGAACGTCCCTGCTCGTCCTGTTCGCGGTCGGCCTCGCGGCGGCCGCGTCCGCTCAAACAACCACACCGGCGACGCTGCGCGTGACCGCCGACGAGGCGGTGAAGATGGCGCTCGACCAGAACATCGATCTCAACGCGGACCGACTGGATCCGCAGATCAGCGATACGCGCGTGGCGGCGGCGGCCGGCGCGTTCAGGCCGACGTTCAATACCGGCCTGCAGCAGAACAGCGCGCTGCAGCCGCCGGCGAGCTTCCTGTTTCCGGTGGCGACGTCGAGCGACGTCGTCAGCTCCAACGCCGGCCTGGCGCAGCGGCTCCCGTGGTTCGGCACGACCTACAACGTCGGCTGGACCGCCACGCACACCAACAGCAACAGCTTCCTGAACAGCTACAACCCGCTGGTGCAGTCGGGGCTGTCGCTCAACGTCTCGCAGCCGCTCCTTCGCGATCTCTCGATCGACGCGGCGCGGACGCAGCTGGCGACGAGCCGCACGAACCGCGACATCGCCGACACGCGGCTGCGCGAGAGCGTCGTGCACACGACGGCCGACGTGAGGGCGGCCTACTGGAACCTGGTGGCGGCGCGCGCGAACGTCGAGGCGCGGCGAACCGCGCTCGACCTCGCTCAGGAGCTGGTGCGGGTGAACAAGGCCAAGGTCGACGTCGGCACGTCGCCGCCGCTCGATCTCGTGTCCGCGCAGGCGGAGGTCGCGTCGAACCAGGAGCAGCTGATCATCGCCGAGACGACCGTGAAGCAGACCGAGGATCGCCTGCGGACGTTGATCATGGACACGACGCAGCGGGATACATGGAACGTGAAGATCGAGCCGATCGATTCACCGCCCGTGGCGACGCCGGCGCTGGATGTCGATGCGGCGGTCACTCGCGGTCTCGCCGAACGCGCCGATCTCGCGCGCGCGCGCAAGGAGATCACCAACGCACAGATCAACGTGAAGTATACGAACAGCCAGAAGCTGCCCGACGTTCGACTGAACGCGAGCTATCAGGCGAACGGCCTCGGCGGCAGGCAGGTCCTCCGCGCCGGGGGCTTCCCCGGCACGATCGTCGGTCCGGGCGATTCGATCGGATTCGGGACGGTGCTCAACGAGCTCTTCGCCAGCGATTTCCCGACCTGGGCCGTCGGCGTCAACGTGTCGTATCCGATCGGCCAGAGCATCGAGCAGGCGAACGCGGCGCGGGCCAAGCTCGAGCGATCGCAGTCCGAACAACGGCTCAAGAGCGCCGAGGCGCGTGCGATTCAACAGATTCGCGACGCGGCGTGGAAGGTCGACATGAACGCGAAGCGAATCGACACCACGCGCGCCGCGCGCGAGCTCGCCGAGCAGCGGCTCGACGCCGAGCGCAAGCGGCTCGAGGTCGGCATGTCGACGAGCTTCCTCGTCATCCAGGCGCAGCGCGACCTCGCACAGGCGAAGCAGAACGAGCTCGGCGCGGTGCTGGGCTACGACCTCGCCCTCGTCGATTTCGAGGCGCTCCAGGAGGCGGGGCCGGGCGGCGGCGGTTTGACCGCTGGAAGTTCGACGGGTCAGCCGCCCGCGGCGGTGGCCGCGGCCGCCGCCACTGCGCCGGTCGCCGCTGCGCCGCGAGCGACGGCGATCCCGGGAATTCAGCAATAGCGTCGGCGGCCCTGAAAGGGCCGCCTCGCTACGACCCGCCGACGATCTTCAGGAAGTCTGGATCTTTGTACAGCGTTTCGAACGCCCTGTTGCTCTGAAGCTGGCGCTTGTTCGCCGGATTCAGTTCGACAGCTCGACCGATTGCCGACAGCGCTTCGCTCTTCTGCCCCATCTGCAGATGAATGTTCGCGAGGACGACCCACGCGTTGTCGTTCGTCGGTGACTTCTCTCTGGCGGCATGGGCCTTCTCGAGCGCGCCCTTGAGATCCTTCGCGGTCAACCGCGCATTGGCCTCGGACAACATCTCGCCTGATCGGACCGCATTGAGGATCCGCCGCAGCTCCGCGAACGGCGTCCGATGTTCGTCGACCCGCAGATCGAGCTCGCGATCGCCGAATCCCTGGATGGCGAGCGGCTTGAGAATCATCAGCGACGCCGACTGCACGCCGCGTTTGTCGCCGCCCTGCGCCTGACCCGCCTCGAGCGCATCGAGGAGCCGCTCGGCGAGCGGCGCACTCGTCGGAGAAGACGACTCGAACGATTTCGCCATCGCCTCCACGACTTCAGGACCGGTGAGCGTGTTGCCCTGCGCGCAGTAATTCACGCCGCACTTGTGTCCTTTCCAGTCGGTGATCGTCGGGCTCGTCCAGGCGGCGGTGCGGCCTTGTGCATCGAGGATCGCCACCTGACGGCTGTTTCGCCCTTCGTCGCTGCGCAGCATCATGTCGAGCGCCTGCTGCGGCGTGAAGCCGGCTTCGAGCAGCTCGATGCCGATGGTGCTGTACATCGGATTCGACGCCGACTGATGCGCGAACACCGCCACACCGCCCTTGCCGCCGCGCGTGCGGCTGCCGACGGCAATCGTTTTCGAGTGGACCGCCATGCCGAGCTGACCGGTGTTCGGATCGCGGCCGATGATCGAGAACGTGCCCTCGTCCCCCGGATCGTACTGCTGCGCCGGAACGCCCGGCGCAAGCAGCACCGCCAACAGTCCGACGACGCCGGCGAGCTTCGACATCACTTTGACACGGCGAAGTTGTCCACGTGCACTTCGAGCAGGTGATTGACACGGAAGCCGTAGATGCCGTCAGTCTTCGCCGCGAGGCCGCTCTTCGGCGTCGAGTGCACGACCGTCCCGTTGACGACGTAGTCGATCTTGCTCGCCTGCACGCGTACCTCGAGCGCGTTGACCGATTTACCGGAGGCATCCGGCTTCTTGACCGCATCGTTCGCCGTCTTGGGCGCGATGTCTTTCGTCTCCTCGCCCTCGCGATGCTTGATGAGCCACGTGCCGTCCTGCGCGACCAGGAAGTAGTTGTAGTTCTGAGCCGCGCCGTCGAGACTGCTGCCGCCGAAGACGAGCCCGTAGAAGTTCGTGTGGCCGCTCGGCTTCATCAGCGTGAACGTGCCCTTGAGCGTGTAGTTCCCGGTCGCCGTGTTTTGCGGATTCCAGTAGATCGCCGCCTGCGGGTTCGTCGCATGAAATCCAGTGCCCATGGTCACGAACTTGATGTTGCCGGCGGCATCGGGATCGGTCGCGCTGGTGCTGCGATCGGCGCGCACCTTCCAACCTTTCGGCGCTTGCGCCACGAGCGGAGCGGCAACGAACAGCGCGATGGCTGCGGCGAACATATGGCGCTTCATCATGAATTCCTCCATCAACGATGTGAAAACGCAAGTGTAGTCTACAATCGCGCGCCAATGGAGACGCTCGGGCGCGCCTTCGTACGCGTCGCGACGAAACAGCGCACGGCGTTCTGCATGGCCGACTCGACCGGTCAGCACCTGACGTTCGGACGCGCACTCATCGGCAGCCTCCTGCTCGCGCGCATTGTCCGCAGGCGGACACCTGACGAAGATCTCATCGGCCTGCTGCTGCCGGCGTCGGTCGGCGGCGCGCTCGCGAACATCGCGACGACGCTCGCCGGCAAAGTCTCCGTCAATCTGAACTTCACAGCCGGCCACGACGCGATGGCCGCCGCGATCGAGCGCTGCGGCATCCGCACGATTCTCACGTCGCGCGCCTTCATCACGAAGGCCGGAATCGAGACGCTGCCCGGCATGGTCTTTCTCGAGGAGCTGCTCGCGCAGACCTCCGCATGGTCAAGATTCGCAATGGCGATCGCCACAGCGGTCCTTCCCGCGCGATTGATCGACCGCTTCTTCGTGCACGAGAAAGACGCCGATTCGCTGGCGACGGTCATCTTCTCGAGCGGAAGCACCGGCGTGCCGAAGGGCGTCATGCTCTCGCACCGCAACATCCTCGCCAACATCGCGTCGGCAATGCAGGTCTTCGAGCTCGGCGGCCGCGATGTGATGCTGGGCGTCCTGCCGTTCTTTCACTCGTTCGGCTTCACGGTGACGCTCTGGCTGCCCCTCGTCAACGGGTTCGCGGCGGTCTATCATCCGAATCCGATGGATGCGAAGACGATCGGCGAGCTCGCGGACCGCTATCACGGAACGGTGCTCATCAGCACGCCGACCTTCTGCCTGTCGTACGTTCGCAAGTGCGAGCCCGGGCAGTTCAAACATCTGCGCTATGCCGTCGTGGGGGCGGAACGGCTGCGCGAGCCGATCGCGTCGGCATTCAAGGAAAAATTCGGGGTCGACCTGACCGAAGGCTATGGATGCACGGAGATGGCGCCGGTCATCGCCGCCAATGTCCATCCAAGCCGCCCGGGATCGGTTGGCCGGCCGCTGCCGGGGATCGAGGCGCGGGTCGTCGATCAGGAAAGCGGAACGGGACCGCTCGTCGGAATCGAGGGGCTGCTGCTGGTCAGCGGGCCCAATCGGATGCTCGGATATCTCGGCGAACCCGAACGTACGCGCGAGGCCTTTCGCGGCGAGTGGTACGTCACCGGCGACATCGCTGCCATCGACGAGGACGGCTTCATCGTCATCACCGATCGCGTGTCGCGGTTCAGCAAGATCGCCGGAGAGATGGTGCCGCACATGAAAATCGAGGAAGAGGTTCAGGCGATCCTCGGTGAGCCGCACGCCTGCGTCGTCACGTCGGTGCCCGACGAGCTCAAAGGCGAGCGGCTCGTGGCCTTCTACACCGACCCCGACATGACCCCGCAGGAGCTGTGGGACCAGCTGTCGGCGACGGGGCTGCCGAAACTCTGGGTGCCGAAGCGTGAGGACTTGCGGCGGATCGACGCCATTCCGACGCTGGGCACCGGCAAGACCGACTTGCGGGCCGTTCGTCAGCTCGCGCTCAAACCGAGATGAACGCGCCTTCTGGACACGCTCGTGGTGAGCTCGTCGAACCACGAGCACGCTCGTCCTTCGACACGCTCAGGACGAGCGGTGTTTCACCCGACGACACTGGAGCTGGCTGCCATGTTGGTTCGCCTCGACGTCGACGATGACGGCATCGGAACGATCACGCTGAACCGGCCGGAGAAACTCAACGCGCTCTCGAATGAGCTGTCACAAGAACTGGCCGACGCGGTGCAGCGCATCGCGGGCGACACGCGCGTGCGCGCGGTCATCGTAACGGGCGCCGGGCGCGCGTTCTGCGCGGGCGGCGATATCGAGTCGATGCGGAAGCATGCCGAGCTGCAGGACTGGACGGCCATCCGCGAGATCATCCAGGCCGGCGCGACCATCGTCGAAACGCTGCAGACGATGCCCAAGCCGACCATCGCCGCTGTCAACGGTGTGGCGGCGGGGGCCGGCGGCAGCCTCGCGCTCGCGTGCGACTTCAGAATCGCGTCAGAGTCGGCGTCGTTCGGGCTCGTGTTCAGCCGGATCGGGCTGCATCCCGACTGGGGCGGCACCTACTTCCTCCCGCGCATCGTCGGCACGGCGAAAGCGCTGGAACTGATTCTGAGCGGCGACATCATCGACGCCGGCGAAAGCGCGCGGCTCGGGATCTTCAATCGCGTCACCGACGCCGGGCATCTGCTGTCGACGGCACGCGAGTACGCGGTCACGTTTGCGGCAAAGGCGCCGCTGACACTCGCGCTCGCGCGGCAGGCGGTGCACAACAGCATCAACATGTCGCTGAAGGACGTGTTGGCGCTGGAGATCGAGAATCAGCTGCGCATCTTCCCAACCGCAGATGCGCAGGAAGGCATCAACGCGTTCCTCGAAAAGCGTCGTCCGGTGTTCAGCGGTTCTACTCTCGCCTGAGGGCGGTCGCAGGGTCCGTCGACAGCGCGCGACGCGCCGCCGGCAGGACCGCGGCAGCGCCGGCCATCATCAGGAGCACCGCGGGACCGCCGACGCTGACCACATCTAATCGATCTGCCGCGAGCAGCACGCCGCTCAACGCGCGCGCCGCCCAGATCGACAACAGCCCTCCGGCGAGGAGGCCCGATCCGACCATCACCGCGCCCTGCGCGAATATCGCGCGGAGGATGCGCGACGGATCCGCACCGAGCGCGATGCGAAGCGCGATCTCCGTCCGTCGCGATGCGACGTCATGCGCGACGACGCCAAAGAGTCCGATCGCGCCGAGCACGACGGCGAGAAGCGCGAATCCCATGAACGTGCCCGTCAGCACGCGCCGCTCCGCCATTCCCGGCGAGGCGGCGACCACGTCCCGCATCGATATACGCCCGTACACCGGCGAATCGCGATCGAGCCGCATCACTTCTTCGCGCACGGCCGCGATGACGTCGGCCTCCGGACGCGGACTTCGAATGACGAGATGATTCGAACGCGAGGGCACCTGCCAGGCAGACACGTAGATCGTCGGCGACACTGCTTCATCGAGCGCCCGATGCTTGACATCGCCGACAACGCCGACGATTTCGGCAAGCTGGCCGGCCGCCGCAAGGCGGACTTGCCGGCCGATCGGCCGCTCCGACGCGAACAGCCCTTCAGCCAACGACTTGCTGATCACCACGCGCAGCGGCGCCGACTGATCGTCGCGGCGATCGAACGCGCGGCCGTCGATCACCGGGATGCGCATCACATCGAAGTAGGCGGTACCGGCCGTACGCATCACGGCTTCGCGTCCGGCATCGGTCGGCCGTACGCTTACGAGGCTGCGTCCGCGGTCACCGGTCAGCGGCATTTCGTCGATGATGCCGATGGTGCCGGGTCCCCATCGCTCCTCCAGCGCGTTGTGAAGGGCCGAATAGAACCCCACGACGCGCTCGGCCGGATAGCTCGCGATTGGCACTGACAGCGACAAGGTCAGCACGCCGCGAGCGTCGAACCCCGGGTTCACGTCGAGCACGCGCAGCAGGCTCCGGCCGAGAAGCGTCATCGCTGCGAGCAGCACGAACGCGAGGGCGACTTCACCGCTCACCAGCACGCGCCGCATGACGCGCTCGCGCGGCGGCGGACCGGCGTCGCGGCGCAACGCATCGACGACGCTGCGCCGTACGGCCACGATGGCTGCCAGCGACCCGCATAACCACGCGCAGGCCGACGCGACCACCGACACGCCGGCGATCACTCGCCAGTTCACCGCGATCTCGCGATTCGCCACGCTGCCGAATCGCTCCAGCGCGAGACGCGCCACCACGGGAGTCAGCCACAGCGCGAGCAGCACGCCGCCAATCGTTCCCATCGCGACCAGCATCTGTGCTTCGAGCAGGAGCGGCCGGGCAATTTCGGAGCGGCGCGCGCCGAGCGCGCTCCTCACCGCCAGTTCACGGCGCCGATCGATCGAGCGCACGATGAGCAGGCCCGCGAGGTTCGTGAATGCGATCAGCATGGCGAGCGCGGCCGCGCCCGCCAGCAGACTCAGCGTCGTCGTGGCCCCTCCCGCAATCGCCGTCGCGAGAGGGGTCGCGATGACGCGTGCCGGCGGCGACGATGCGCGGCTGACGTCGTCGAGGATCGAGGCGAGGAAGGAGGGCGTGACGTTGCCGGCGACACGAGCAAGGACGCCGACGCGTTGTCCGGTGCTCGCGGCGCGCGCCGGCGTCATGGCAAACGGCAACCAAAAATCGTTGATGTTGAGCGCAAAGAAGAAGCGCTCGGGCAGGACGCCGACGATGGTGTGCGTCCGGCCTCCCAGCACCACTTGCCGGCCGATGACCTCACGATCGCCGGCAAGCTTTCCACGCCAGAACGTGTGGCTGATCACCACAATCGGCCGTCCGACGTCGTCGACGTCGAATGCACGGCCCAACGCGGGTGTGACGCCCAGCAGCGTCAGGAATCCCGGCGTCACATAAGCCGCGCTGACACGCTCGGCCGCACCGAGTCCGGTCAGGGTGAAGTTCGTTCCATCGAGCGCTTCGAGCGTCGCCAGTCCCGCCGCGCGCTCGCGCCACGCCGTGAAGGTTGCGTAGCCGACCGCTCGCGGCGCTGCCGTGGGCTGATCGACCGGCGTCTCACCGAGCGTCACGATCGACTGTGGATTGGCAAAAGGCGGCGGCGTCAGGAGAACGGCATCCACGACGGCGAAGATCGACGCGCCGGCGCCGAGCGTCAGCGACAGCGTCACGATCGCGGCCGCTGCGCTCGCCGGCGACCGTCGAAGCGATCGCGCGAGGTGCAGGAAGTCGAGGAGCATCGGCGGAAGTTTACGTCACCAGCCGGCGACGCGAAGCAGCAAACGGTGCCATGCCGGCGCAAGCAGCGTCTTCAGCACGATATCGGCGACGAGGCCGATGCTCGCGGCGACGATGAGTCGCCGGGAGAGGCGGCGATCGATCGGGATCTCCGTCAAGCGCGACAGCAGCGGCGCCGACAACACGACGCCGAGGATGACGAAGCTGATGATCCGGATGACGGACCACGGATGCCAGCCGAGCACCATCGCCAGCACCGGAGACCGGCTCTGTGCGGCGAGCGTGCCGACGTAGTGGCCCATGTAGTTCATCAGCACAGCGCCCATCGGCATCGCGAGAATGCCGGCGGTCGCCAGGGCGACGCCGCTGAAGACCGCGGCCTGTCCGAGCTGTTGAGGGATGAACTGCGACGGTGTGCTTTCGGCGCCGCGGCCCGTTGCCACCCACTCGAACATCTCGGCGCGATAGGGGGCGCCGCGCAGAAACAGCGTATCGGTCGCCGACGGCTTCGCGTACGAGAGCAGCGTCGCGCACACACCCATCGTCAGGGCCCACAACAGCATGCGCGCGATGGCGAGGCCGAGATCGCCGCGCCGAAGCGCGAGCACCATCAACGGATAGCTGGCGGCCGTGTTGAGGACCGGAACGAGCATTGGGACGCCGATCGCCCATCCGAGTCCGTAGGAAAGGACTGTCGCGGCGACAATTCCCTCAGCGGCGTGAGGCAGCCGGTAGTGTGAGAGATCCGAAGTGTTCTTCGTACCGCGTCCTGAATTCATCCCACGTGTATGCGTGGCTCAAGCCGCCGAGATGCTCGAGCGCGTAGGTCGCCGCGACGCTGCCCATTCGTGCGCAGATCTCGTACGGCGCCTTGAGCGCGAGCCCTTTCATGAATCCGCCGCGATACGCATCGCCGACGCCGGTCGGGTCGACGATCCGGTACGGTGTGACTGCCGGCACGTCGACGCGTCCGCTGCGCGTGATCACCGACGAGCCGTTCTCGCCCCGCGTGACGACGAGCGCCTGCGAATGCGCGAGCACATCGCGCTCGTCGAGCCCGGTCTTCTGCCGCAGCAGCTCGAGCTCGTAGTCGTTGACGATGACGATCGCCGCGCCGGCCACTCCGGCGTGCAGCTCGTCGCCGGACATCCGCGCGCACTGCTGTCCCGGATCGAAGATATAGGGGATGCCGAGCGTGCGGCATTCTTCCGAGTACTGGATCATCGCACCCGGATCGTTCGGCGAGACGATCGCCAGGCCGCAGTCGCGGACGATTCGAAAGGACAGCTGCCCGGCGTCGGCCATGGCGCCGGTGTAGAACGACGCGATCTGATTGTTTTCGAGGTCGGTGCTGCAGAAAAACGACGCACAGAATTTTCCGGCGATGTCCTTCGTCAGCGACGTATCGATGCCGGCGGCCTCGAGCCACTGGCGATACTCGCCGAAGTCCTCGCCCGCCGTCGCCATCAGCAGCGGCCGCTCGCCAAGGAGCGCCAGCGTGTAGGCGATGTTCGGCGCGCAGCCGCCGCGGCGCTTGACCATCGTGTCGACGAGGAAGCTGAGACTGACGCGGTTCATGTGCTCGGGCAGGAAGTGCTCGGTGAACTTCCCCGGAAACGACATGAGGTAGTCGAAGGCGA
>DAIUKO010000040.1:0-24252 GCA_036848175.1 Vicinamibacterales bacterium
CGAAGGCGGTGAGCTCGTAGGAGCGGCGGCGCTCGACTTCACCGCGGCCGAACTCGCGGATGAGTCCGTCGTTCAGCAGCCGCTTGATGATGCCGTAGAGCGTGCCGGTACTGAGACGGACGGCGCCGCTGGTGAGTTGCTCGACGTCCTTGAGAATCTGATAGCCGTGTGTGTCGCCGTCGGCGAGCGCGACGAGGACGTAGAACATCGCCGGGGTGAGCGGCAGCAGATCCTGCGGATCTCGCTTGGTCATCGCTGTGTGTCGCGTCACGATATGTCGCGTCACGCCATATGTCAAGACCATCGCGCAATCACTAGAATGGGCAGGAGACACGTCCCGGCCTGAATCCGATCTCGCGTTCGGAGAGTCCAACTCACATGCTACGCATCGGAGCCGCGGGAGGGGCCGCCCTGTTTGTCGCGGCCGCGCTTTCGGCCTGCAACCGCACGCCATCGGGTCCACCGCCGGCGATGCCGCCGACGCCGGTGGCGATCGCGACCGCCAGCGCGACGCCGCTCGAAGACACGACCGAGTACGTCGCCACGCTGAAGTCGCTGCGCTCGACGACCATTCAGCCGCAGACCGACGGTCAGATCACGCACATCTTCGTGAAGTCGGGCGACCGCGTCCGCGAGGGCGCGCCGCTCTTCCAGATCGATCAGCGGCGGCAGCAGGCTGCGGTGGCGAGTCAGCAGGCAGAGGTCGCCGCCAAGGAAGCCAACGTCGCGTTCGCGCGGCAGCAGGTCCAGCGTACGAGCGAGCTCTTCAAAGCGGGCGCGATCAGTAAACAGGAAGCCGAACAGGCGGACACGGCGCTGCGCACCGCGGAAGCGGACCTCAAGGCGCTGCAGGCGCAGGTGCAACAGCAGCAGGTTCAGCTTCGCTACTTCACCGTCACCGCTCCCACGTCCGGCATCGTCGGTGACGTCCCGGTACGCGTCGGCCACCTGGTGACGCCGCAGACCGTGCTCACGACGATCGATCAGAACGAGCGGCTCGAGGTCTACGTCAACGTGCCGATCGAGAAAGCAGGCGACCTGAAGACCGGATTGCCGATCCGCGTCCTCAGCAGCGATGGCCAGCGGACGCTGGCGACGACCACCGTCAGCTTCATCTCGCCGCACGTCGACGACGACACGCAGTCGATCCTCGTGAAGGGCCTCGTGCGCAATCCGGATGGGACGATGCGCGCCGCGCAGTTCGTGCGCGCGCGCATCGTGTGGAAGACGGCGCAAGGGCTCGTCGTGCCGGTCACCGCGGTGCTGCGTATCAACGGTCAGTACTTCGCGTTCGTCGCGCAGGACGAGGGCGGCAAGCTCGTGGCGAAGCAGCGCGCCGTCAAGGTCGGCCAGATTGTCGGCGATAACTACGCCGTACTCGACGGCATCAAGCCGGGCGAGCGCGTCGTCACCTCCGGCGCGCAGAAGCTGGCCGACGGAGTCCCGATCGCACCACAGAGCTGAACCCGTGTTTGTCGACAATTTCATTCGCCGGCCGATTCTGGCGAGCGTGTGCTCGCTGGTGATCATCCTCGCGGGTGCGATGGCCATTCCCACGCTGCCGATCGCGCAGTTTCCCGAGCTGGCGCCGCCGCAGGTTCAGGTCGTGGCGTTCTACAACGGCGCCAACGCGCAGGCGGTCGAAACGGCGGTGACCATTCCGCTCGAGCAGGCGATCAACGGCGTCGAGGGCATGCAGTACATCAGCTCGACGAGCGGCAACGACGGCACCTGCGCCATCGTCGTGACGTTCGATCCGACGCGAAATCTCGACGTCGCGGCCGTGGACGTCCAGAACCGCATCTCGCAGGCGGAAGGACTGCTGCCGAACGAAGTGAAGCAGGTCGGCATCTCGGTGACGAAGGTGTCGACCAACTTCGTGCTCGCGGCGGCGGCGTTCGCCGAGCACGGCGAGTACGACACGCTGTTCATCAGCAACTACGTCGACCGCTTCGTCAAGGACGAGTTGAAGCGCGTGAAAGGCGTCGGCAACATCCTCGTGTTCGGCATCGGCCGCTACGCGATGCGGCTATGGTTGGATCCCGACAAGCTCGCCGGCCGCGCGATCACCGCCGACGAAGTGGTGCAGGCGCTCCGCGAGCAGAACGTGCAGGTCGCGGCCGGGCAGGTCGGCGCGCCGCCGGCGCGGACCGGCCAGTCGTACCAAATCAGCGTCCGCGCCGAAGGACGGCTGACCGATCCGTCGCAGTTCGAGAACATCATTCTCAAACGATCGACGGACGGCGCGCTCGTCCGCGTCAAGGACGTCGGTCGGACCGAGCTCGGCGCCGAAACCTATTCGACCGTGTCGCGCTATCAGGGCCGTGATGCGGTCGGCTTCGGCGTGCTGCAGCTCCCGACCGCGAACGCGCTCCAGGTGTTTCGCGACGTCAACGCCGAGATCGAACGGCTGTCGAAGCGCTTTCCGCCGGGACTGAAGATCGAAGTCGCGTTCGATACGACGACGGTCGTCGCCGAGTCGATCCGCGAGGTCATCACCACGCTCGTCGAAGCGATCGTGCTGGTCGTCCTCGTCATGTTCCTGTTCCTGCAGAACTGGCGGACGACGCTCATCCCGGCGATCACCATTCCGGTATCGCTCATCGGCACGTTCGCATTCGTCAAGCTGTTCGGCTTCTCGATCAACACGCTGACGCTGTTCGGCATCACGCTCGCGACCGGCCTGGTCGTCGACGACGCGATCGTCGTGATCGAGAACATCGAGCGGCACATTCACGAGTCCCATCAGTCAGCGACAGAGGCCGCGTCGTCGGCGATGAGCGAGGTGACCAGCGCCGTCATCGCCACCGCGCTGGTCCTGGCGGCGGTGTTCGTCCCGGTGGCGTTCTTTCCGGGCACCACCGGCCGTCTGTATCAGCAGTTCGCGTTGACCATCGCCGTCTCGATGGCCATCTCCGCCTTCAACGCGCTGACGCTCACGCCGGCGCTGTCGGCGGTGCTGCTCGGGAAAGTCGAGAAGCCGAAGGGTGCGTTCTTCCGCGTCGTCAATCGCGCGATCGACGGCGGCACGTCGGGTCTGGTCGCGATGCTGCGCGGGCTGATCCGCGTGCGCGCGCTGGTTACCCTGGTGTTCCTCGCGCTGCTCGGCGCAACCTACTGGGTGTACACGCGTGTGCCCACCGGATTCGTGCCCGACGCCGATCAGGGCTACGTGATGATCATCGTGCAGGGGCCGCCGGGCTCGTCGCTCGACTACACGATGGACTCGATCAAGCAGGCCGAGCAGATTCTCCAGAAGACGCCCGAAACGCACCGCATGTTCGCGGCCGGCGGCTTCGGCTTCGCCGGATCGGCGCCGAACCAGGGCATCCTGTTCGTGCAGCTGAAGGACTTCAAGGAGCGGAAAGGCGCGGCGCAGTCGGCGCAGGCACTGGTCGGCCAGCTGTTCGGCGGGTTCAGCCAGATTACCGGCTCGATGGTCATCCCGTTTCTGCCGCCGTCGATTCAGGGATTGAGCGTCTTCGGCGGCTTCACCTACGAGCTGCTCGATCAGAGCGGCGGGCCGATCGAGGACCTGCAGGCGGTCGCGCAGCAGGTGGTCGCGAAGGGGAATCAGACGCCCGGCCTGACGTCGCTGTTCACGCAGTTCACGGCCGACGATCCGCAGCTGGTCGTCGACATCGATCGCGAGCAGGCCAAGAGCCTCGGCATGTCGCTCGGCGACATCAACAATACGATGCAGATTCTGCTCGGCTCGTCGTACGTCAACGACTTCGACTTCAACAACCGGTCGTACCGCGTCTACGTGCAGGCCGATCAGCGCTTCCGATCGAATCCGAGCGACATCGAGCGCTACTCGGTGCGCACCGCGAGCGGGCGGATGATGCCGCTCAGCAACGTCGTGTCAGTGCGCGAGTCGACGGCGCCGAAGATCATCAATCACTTCAACCTGTTTCGATCGGCGGAGATCAACGGCGCGGCGGCGCCCGGCTTCAGCTCGGGCGAAGCGCTGGCGCGGATGGCCAAGCTCTCGGACGAGACGCTGCCGCAAGGATTCACCTACGCGTGGTCCGGGACCTCGCTCGAGGAAATCAGGGCCGGCAGCCAGTCGGCGGCGATCTTCGGCCTCGGCCTGCTGCTGGTCTACCTGACGCTCGCGGCGCAGTACGAGAGCGTGACGCTGCCGTTCATCATCCTGCTGTCGGTGCCGCTGGCGATCATGGGCGCGCTCCTCGCGCAGTGGGGCCGCGGCCTGATGAACGACGTCTACTGCCAGATCGGGCTCGTCATGCTCATCGGCCTCTCCGCGAAGAACGGCATCCTCGTCGTCGAGTTCGCCGAACAGCTGCGCGCGCGCGGGCTGTCGATTCCGGAGGCGGCGATCGAAGCCGCGCGGATCCGGCTGCGGCCGATTCTCATGACCTCACTGGCGTTCGTCCTCGGCGTCATGCCGCTGGTCGTCGCGAGCGGCGCCGGCCAGGAAGCGCGGCACTCGGTCGGGACGACCGTCGCCGGCGGCATGCTCGCCTCGACGTTCCTGAATCTGGCGTTCATTCCCGTGCTGTACGTCATCGTGAAGAGTATGGGGCGCCGCCGTGCTGCGTGACGCTGCCGCGGTCTCGACGATCCTGGTGTTGTCGATGGCGGCCGTCGTGAGCGTGCAGACGCCGGTTCCAACCGAACGCGTGACCTTCGACGAGGCGATCAAACGCGCGATCGAGAAGAATCCTTCGTCGGCCATCGCCGCGGCGGGCATTCTTCGCGCTGAAGCGCTGCTGACCGAGGCACGCTCGGCCGCGCGCCTCCAGGTCAACGGCAGCGCCGTCACGACGACGCTCAATCGCGGCGTGGAGTTCGATGGCGCGACCGTGACGCCGCGCAATCAGGTCAACGCGAGCCTCGACGTCCGCTATCCGCTGTTCGCGCCGGCGACCTGGGCGCGGCGGACGCAGGCCGAAGACAACAAGCAGGTCTCGGAGTTGAACGTCGCGGAGGTGAAGCGGCAAACCGCATTCGCCACGGCCGATGCCTACCTGACGATCATCGCGCGGCGCCGTGCGGTCGTCACCGGCGAGACGGCACGCGATGTCGCCGGCGCGCATTTCGAGCTCGCCCGTCAGCTCGAGCAGGCGGGGACCGGCAGCCGGTTGAACATGCTGCGGGCGCAGCAGGAGTTCTCGATCGATGAAAGTCTGGTCGAAGCCACGCGCCTCGCGCTCTATCGGGCACAGGAAGCGCTCGGCGTGCTGCTCGCGGCCGACGGTCCGGTTGATGCGGCCGACGAGCCGGCGTTCACGATCCCAGCCGACGTCCCGGGCGCATCCGGTGCGATCCCGGCGCTCGCCGACTGGCGGCCGGATCTGCGGCTCTTCGCCGCCGAGCAGCGCGCCGCCGAACGCGTCCTGAACGATTCGTCGAAGGACGCGTGGCCGTTTCTGGATGCGGTGTTCCAGCCCTCGACGACCTATCCCTCGCCATTCTTCCTGCCGCAGAACAGCTGGCGGTTTCTGCTGCAGTTGTCGGTGCCGATCTACGACAGCGGTCAGCGGCGAGGGCTGCGGATGGAGCGCCAGTCGGTGTTCGATGTCTCGCGCGCGACTCTCGCCAACGGTGTCACGATGGCCTCGTCCGAAGTGCGCGCGGCGCGCGAGGCGATCGCGAGCGCCGGGCGTGCGCTGACGAGCACGCGGGCGGCGGCCGATCAGGCGCGGCAGGTCGTCGACATCGTCAACGTCAGTTTCCGCGCCGGCGCCGCGACCAACATCGAAGTGATCGACGCCGAGCGCCGCGCGCGCGACGCCGACCTGGCGGTTGTGATCGCGGAAGACACGCTGCGCCGCGGCCGCCTCGAGCTGCTCACGGCGCTCGGAAAGTTTCCGTAGGTATAATCCCGACCTGTCGATGCGAGCAATGGCTCTGATGCGTGCCGGAGCCGGCTGCCTCGAGCCGAGCGACCGCGACATCCCTGTGGCGCTGCCGGGCGAGGTGCTGATCAAAGTGCGCGCCTGCGGCGTGTGCCGGACCGATCTTCATCTCGTCGACGGCGAGCTGTCGCCGCCGGAGCTGCCCATCGTTCCGGGCCACGAGATCGTCGGCGTCGTCGAGGCGGTCGGCGACGGCGTGACACAGCCCAGCGCCGGCGATCGCGTCGGCATCCCGTGGCTCGGCTACGCGTGCGGTCAATGCGACTTCTGCCGGCGCGGCCGCGAGAATCTCTGCGTCAACGCGCGGTTCACCGGCTATCACAACGACGGCGGCTACGCAGAGTACGCGGTCGCCGATGCGAACTACGCGTTCAAGATCCCGGACGGATTCAGCGACGTCGAGGCGGCGCCGCTCATGTGCGCAGGGTTGATCGGGTTTCGCGCCTACCGGATGGCAGGCGAAGGGCGTCGCCTCGGACTCTACGGGTTCGGTGCGGCCGCGCATCTCATCGCGCAGGTCGCCGTGCACGACAAGCGCGAGGTGTTCGCGTTCACGAAGGCGGGCGACGAGGCGGCGCAGGCGCTGGCGCGCGCGCTCGGCGTCGCGTGGGCGGGCGCGTCGACTGAGGCTCCGCCTGAGCCGCTGGACGCCGCCATCATTTTCGCGCCCACGGGATCGCTCGTGCCTGAAGCGTTGTCACACGTGGTTCCCGCCGGTGTCGTCGTCTGCGCCGGCATTCACATGAGCGACATCCCGTCGTTTCCGTACCGGCTGTTGTGGGAAGAGCGTGTGGTGCGATCGGTGGCCAACCTCACGCGTCAGGACGCGCGTGATTTTCTGGCGGTCGCGCCGAAGGTTCCGGTGAAGACGCGCGCGCAGACATACGCGCTCGCCGAGGCGAATCAGGCGCTTCTCGATCTGCGTGAGGGTCGCGTCAGCGGCGCCGCCGTGCTGGTGCCGTGACCGCCGAAGAGGAGCGCGTCGTCCGGCGGCTGCGCGAGCTCGGCATCGTGTTCGAGCGTCACGAGCATCCGCCGGTCGCGACCGTCGAAGCGGCGGAGCAGTACTGGTCGGGCATCGAGTCGACGCACTGCAAGAATCTGTTCTTGAGGAATCAGAAGGGCAGTCGGCACTATCTCGTCATCGTCGAGCATCAGAAAAAAGCGGATCTCCGGAAGGTCGCCGATCAGATCGGCGACGGCAAATTGAGCTTCGGATCGCCCGAGCGGCTGATGACGCATCTCGGCCTGACACCCGGTTCGGTGTCGCCATTCGGGTTGATCAATGATCCGAGCCACAGCGTCCGCGTCGTGCTGGATCGCGATCTGAAGTCCGCGGCGCGGCTGTCGTTTCATCCGAACATCAACACCGTCACCTTCGTCGTGTCGGCCGCCGACTTCGCGCGGTTCCTCGCGGTCTGCGGCAATCCAGTCCAGCACGTGACCGTCTGAGGGTCTGACCGCGGTCAGACCGTGGTCTGACCGTGGTCAGACCGTGGTCAGACTCGCGGTCAGACCGTGGTCAGACCGTGGTCAGACTCGAGTGACCTAGGCTGTCACGGTTGGGGCGTAGACTGCGTTCATGGCGCAGGAACATTCTCAAACCGTTGGTGACGAGTGGGTTAGCTTTCCTGGCGGCGAGTTGGAGGGCAAGCGCCCGAAAGTCTTGTGCGACGCCTGCCGGGAGGCGCTGAAGCGCGAAACCGGCGCCCGTCTCAGCCTGTCGCGTCGAACCGGATCCCGCCCGTCCAGCCCATCGCGCCCCCTGTGTTTCCAGTGCTACCGCGCCGGCCTGGATCGCGACCGCGCGATTCATGCGGCGGGACAACTCAACACGGCATCGGAAGAGCGATTCCAGTCGCAGTTGCCGTTCGAACCAGTCGACAAGCCGCGGCTCGAGATGCTGAAGGTCGATCGCGCCGACGCTCGCGCCGCGGCGGTCCTCGGCGCGGGTCGATTCGTCGACAAGCGACGCCACGCGCAAATCGCCGCGCGCCACACGCTGCAGACGCTTGCCGCGGGTCTGCACGCGCATCCGCTCTCGGCGACGGAGCGCGATCGCGCGATGGCCATGGCGATCCGCGCCGCCGAGCTGCAGCTGCCGGACGCATGGCTGCCCTTCGTGGTGGCGCGATGACTTGTACTGATTCGTCAGGCGTGCGATACTCATGACCATCGAACCCACGATCCTCATCGTGCTGGCAGTCGGCGTGGCGCTTGGCGCCAGCGTCGGCTGGCTCGCGTCGCGTCACACACACATCCAGCTGCAAAGCGAGCTCGAGAAGGATCGTGCAGTCCACGCCGAGCGGCTGAAGGCGTACCGCGAGGCCGAAGCGAAGCTGCGCGACGCGTTCGAGGCGCTCAGCGCCGACGCGTTGAAGAAGAACAACGAAGCCTTTCTCACGCTCGCGGAAACGCGCCTGCGCGAAGCGCGGACGGAGGCGACGACCGACATCGACGCGCGCAAGCAGGCGATCGAGCAGCTGCTGGCGCCGATGGCGAAGACGCTCGAGCACGTGGACCGCGAGATTCAGGACGCCGAACGCCGACGCGTCGAGTCGGGCGCGCAGCTGCTGCAGAGAATCGCGTCGCTCGACGCCATCGGCCACAATCTCAAAGAAGAAACGCGCCGGCTCACCGACGCACTCAAGCGCCCTGGCGTCCGCGGCCGGTGGGGCGAACTCCAGTTGAAACGGGTCGTCGAGCTCGCCGGCATGGTGGAGCACTGTCACTTCACCGAGCAGCTGACGATTCAGGGTGAGGACGGACGCATCCGGCCGGACGTCATCGTGCAGCTGCCCGGCGGCAAGCACGTCGTCATCGACGCGAAGGTGCCGCTCGACGCGTACCTGCGTGCGCTCGAAGCGCCCGACGAAGACGCGCGCCAGAAGCTGCTGGCCGACCACGCCCGTCAGGTACGGTCGCACATCGCACAGCTCGCCGCCAAAGGGTACGCCTCGCAGGTGCCTGTGAGCCCCGACTTCGTGGTCATGTTCCTGCCCGGCGAAATGTTCTTCTCCGCGGCGCTCGAGCAGGATCCGGCGCTCATCGAGTACGGCGTGGATCGCCGGGTCATCCCGGCGAGTCCGACGACGCTGATTGCGCTGCTGCGCGCGGTCGCGTACGGCTGGCAGCAGCAGGCCATGGAGGAGAACGCTCGCAAGATCAGCGAGCTGGGAAGGAATCTGTTCGAGGCGGTGCGCGCGCTCGGCGATCGGTTCCAGACGCTCGGTGGACGTTTGAAATCGAGCCTCGAGGCGTACAATGACGCCGTCGGCTCGCTCGAAGGCAACGTCCTGGTCAAGGCGCGCAAGTTCAAAGAGCTGCACGCCGCGAACGGCGGCGAGGACATCAAGACACTCGAGCCGATCGATCGCGTGCCGCGCATGCTGCAGGCGCCGGAGCTCACCGACGGCCTGCCGTTTTCCGAGATTGAAGACGAAGAAGAGGCTGTCCAACGAGTCTGAGGAGCGGGGCCAACCCGCCACGCCGAAGCGCGCTGGCGGCCATCACCACGTGTACGTCGTGTTCCTCCGCAATCCGAAGGGCGACGGCAAGGCCGCCTACTATGTCGGCATGACCGGACTGTCGCCGGAGCAGCGATTTCAGAATCACAAGAACGGTCGCAAGGCTGCGCGGATCGTGAAGCGCTACGGTGAGCGCCTCGTCCCGCGTCTCTACCAACATCTCAATCCAATGCCGTTCGCACGGGCGAAGGAGATGGAAGTGTTTCTCGCCGACAGCCTGCGCAAGCGCGGCTTCATCGTCTATGGCGGCCACTGACCTGGTATTCACGCGCCATCCCAGGGCGCGCCGCTACGTCCTGCGCGTCAGCGCCGATGGTGTGGTCCGCGTCACCATTCCTCGATGGGGATCGAAGCGGGAAGCCGCCGCCTTCGCGGAGCGCGAACGCGCCTGGATCGAAAAGCAGCGGCGCCGGAACGAAGAACGCAGAACGATCAGCGAAGCCCCCGGAACCAACGGCGAAGCTGCAGGGACGATCGACGACGATCCGCAAACGATCGCGGAATCGCGAGCGCGTGCGAAGCGCGAGCTGCCTCCGCGCGTCTTCGAGCTGGCCGCGCGCCATGGTCTCGACGTCGCCCGCATCAGCGTGCGCAATCAGCGCTGGCGCTGGGGATCCTGCTCACGCGCCGGTCACATCTGTCTGAACTGGCGTCTGGTCGACATGCCGGAGTCGATCCGCGACTACGTGATCATCCACGAGCTGATGCACTTGAGGCGGATGGATCACTCGCCGCGATTCTGGAAGCTGGTCGAACAGGCGTGCCCCGACTACCAAACCGCACGCCGCTGGCTTCGTCAGTACGCAGCGGCTTGCCCCGACGAGCGTCGAGGGGCCACGGCGGCAGCCGTTTAGGGCTCACCCTTGTTGAAGATGCGTTTGGTGTCGAGGCCGAACTTGGGTTCGCCGCGCACGCCTTCGATCTTGATCGGAATCGCGCTGCCGCCTCCCTCGCGCCTGAAGAGCGGATCGATGACCTTCAGCAGCAGCGACTTGACGCCAGTCGTCGTCTCCGAAATCTTCGCGTCGAGGAGCAGCATGCCCTTGAAGTCGATCGTCTCCGCTTTCAGCGCGTACTGACCGGCGAGCTGCACTTTCGCCCCGGGTACGGCGAACGTAACCTCCGGCAGCCCGAGGCGGCCGTCGGCCAGCTTGAACGTGCCCGCGAAATTCGACGCGACGTTTTCCGTCCCGTTCGCGGCCGGCTCTCCGCGACCGCGACGACTCAGCTCCACGATCTTCGTCTGCACCGCCGGATTCGTGAACCGCGCGGCGGTCATGGTGAAGCGGCCGTCGAGGCGCAACCGCTCGGACACGTCGGTCTCGCCGGGCGGCAGCAGGAACTTCGTCACCAGTTTCAGCGCGCCGGTCATCGGCGGCTTGTCCGTCTTCACCGCCATCCACATCACGTCTTCGATTCGCGCGCGCTCCATGTCGACGTCGAGCGAGACGATCCGTCCCTTCACGTGGCCGGGCTCGTCGATCACCGCGCCTTTCGCCACCAGCGACGACTTCAGGAACGCCGCATCGATGCGCTCGAGCCGCGTGTCGCCGTTGGTGCCGTCGACGACGCTGTGATACTTCGCCTTCAGGCCGAACGGATGGCCGCTGATCCTGATCGTGAAGTTCGGCGTGTCGGTGTCGCCATTGATGTCGATCCGGGCGAGCGAGCCGTTGAACGTCCCTTTCGCCGATAGCGTGCCGGCGATGCCCTTGAAAACGCTGAGGTCGGCGCGATCGAAGGTGAACCTGCCGTCCAGCGGGGTCCGCCCCTCGTTCTTCGTCATCCACGGTCCGAAGTGGCCCGACGTCTTGATCTCCCCAGGCGGCACCGCGTTGGTGAGCGTCGCGTCGTATTCCATTGACTGGTTGCTGCCGACGTTGTGCATCCGCAGCGCGTGAATCGCCCAGACCTTGGGCTGCTTGTCTTTCTTTCTCGGGATGATGACGAGCTTTGCGTCGTTCGCGTCGAGCGTGTCGATGACGACTTCCTTCTCGAGGCGGGCCGTCTCATCCGGGGGCTTCGCTTCGTGCCCGGGCTGATCGTCGTCGTCGCGATCGTCCGGCGGGATCTCGATGTCGAGACCGTCAAGCTGGACGTGCGACACGTGTTTGCGCATCAGTTTCATGAGATTCCCGTCCGCATGGAAGGTCTTGACGGAAATCAGCGGTGGAACGTCGGTGCGTCCGCGCTTGCGGATGGCGAGGTTCGTCCCTTCGACACGGAGAGCTGGAAAGGCGCGAAGGGTCAAGTCGCCGAGCTCGACGTCCGCATCGAGCCGCTCCGACAGCGTCGCGATCATCCGGCGGCGGAGGATATCCGATGAGAGCGGCACGGCCGCCACGAATAACACGGTGAGGACGACGACGCCGGCAACTATGGAGGTCGATACCCAGATCCACCGCTTAACGTGGGTCACAGCGCAGAGTCGAGCACGTCGCGTGCCACCCTCGGGCATTGGGCAGTATGCTCACGACATGGCGTCGCGCGCCGATCCGCAGTTTCATCTCGACCGCGAACGCAGTCAGCAGGACAAGCAGCGCAGAGAGCACCACTTCCATGTCGTCGAGGTGCCGCTGCTGCGGGCGATCGGCTTCTCGATCATCACGCTGCTGGTGCTCCTGCGCTACGCCTTCGTTCCCGACAGCTCGGCCGCGGACGTCGCCAGCCCCTGGCTGGTTGGCGCCATCGGCCTTACCTACAGCCTCGTGTCGTGGGGCGCGTTGTACGTCGGATTCGATGCGCTGAAGCCGCGCGTCAACCTGGGCACCGTCTTCCTGGGGATCGACGTCTTCTTCTTCGTCCTGGCGATTTACCTGACCGGCGGCGATCGCAGCTGGCTTTTTTTCCTCCTGTTCATTCGCACGGCGGATCAGGCGAACACGAACTTCCGGCGGGCGCTCACCTTCGGTCATCTGTCGGTCGCGGCGTACGGGGTCATGCTGCTCGAACTGCAGTTCATCGAGCATCGCGACATTCAGTGGCGCGCGGAACTGTTCAAGATCGCTCTGCTATATGGCGCGAATCTGTACGTCGCGTTGACGGCGCGTACGGCCGAGCGGGTCCGCGAACGCATGGTCGGCGCCATCCGCTTGTCGCGCGAGCTCGTCAAGCGGCTGGAGGACCAGAGGCGAGAGGTCGATGAGGCGCGAAAGCTCGCGGAGAAGGCCAGCCGCGTCAAGAGCGAGTTCCTCGCGAACATGAGCCACGAGATCCGTACGCCGATGAACGGCATCATCGGATTGACCAGCCTCACCCTCGACACCGATCTCACGACCGAGCAGCGCGAGAACCTGATGATGGTGCAGGCATCGGCGGCGTCGCTGATGCAGATCATCAACGATATCCTCGACCTGTCGAAGATCGAGGCGGAGCGGTTGACGATCGACCCCGTCGGGTTTCGCCTGCGCGCGTGGCTTGCCGACAGTCTGAAGCCGTCGGTCGTGGGCGCCGAAGACAAGGGGCTCGAGCTCACGACGATGGTGGCCGACGACGTGCCGGACGCAGTGGTCGCGGATCCGATCCGGCTACATCAGGTGCTGACCAATCTCGTCGGCAACGCCATCAAGTTCACGGCCGAAGGCCGCATCGACGTGAAGGTCGAGCTCGACGACGCGTCGTCGACGGCGGACGAGCCAAGGGCGGCTCCCGGCGAGCGCACTGCGAGTCTGCGCTTCTCCGTCGCCGATACCGGCATCGGCATCGCCAAGGATCGGCAGCGCGACGTGTTCCGCGCGTTCACGCAGGCGGACAGCTCGACGACGCGCCGCTACGGCGGGACCGGGCTGGGCCTCACCATCTCGCGCAACCTCGCGGCGATGATGGGCGGCCGGATGTGGGTGGACAGCGAGGAAGGTCAGGGGTCGACGTTCTACTTCACGACGAAAATGGCGCTGCCGGCGGTGCAGCCGGACAGGCGGTCGGCGCCGCGCGACTACGCGTCGCTCGATCCGGCGCGGCGCCGGCTGCGCGTCCTGCTCGTCGACGACAACGTCGTCAACCAGCGCCTCGCCGCGCGGCTTCTCGAGAAACGGGGGCACACCGTCGTCATCGTCGCGACCGGCCGCGAAGCGCTCGACGCGGTCGAACGCGATCGCTTCGACCTCGCCATCATGGACGTGCAGATGCCCGACGTCGACGGCCTGACGGCGACCGGCATCATCCGCGAGCGCGAGAAGGCCGATGGCGGCCATCTGCCGATCGTCGCGATGACCGCGCACGCGATGACCGGCGACCGCGAGCGCTGCCTCGAGGCCGGGATGGACGGCTATCTGCCGAAGCCGATCGACCCGGTGCAGATGATCGAAGAAATCCGCCGCGTTCTGTCTGCGAATTAGTGAATCATCCCGAGATGGCGATCGGCGCACGACTGGCAGACGTGATCGTCGTGCAGCCATTCCGGCGGCGTGTTCTCGGCGCAGTACTGACAGATCTGGAACCGCGATCGCCGCACCTCCCGCGCGCCTTTGATCAACGCGGACAGCGCGTCCCACAACGCATTTTCCGGGAGGCGCCGCCATCTGAGGACGCCGACGCGGCGCGGCTTCTTGACGAACCTGAACGGCGTCTCCCACACGCCTGCGAACTCGGACACGACAACGGCCGTATCGGTCAGCACGACGACGACTTCCGGCGGTTCTCCGCCGAGAAAGCGGAGGGCTCCGCCGCTGGACTCCTGTTGGTCAACCGGGGAGGGCAGTTGCGAGCCGAGAAACGCGATCAGCTGTTCGTACCGCTCGGGGGTATCCATGGCGTGCGATTATCGATCACGACCGCCGTCAACGGCGGTAGAGTTGGGAGGACGAGGAACTGCCATGGCCACCACCGACTCTTCCGACGCCTACCTCGACGGATTGGAAGAAACTCGACAGGAATTCACCGCCAACGACTTTCGCATCACGCGCGCGCTCGAGAGCCTCTTGATTACTGCCAAATCGATCAAACATGATGAAGTCGCCGCCGCCGACATCGCCGCCAGACTGCAGACGCTGCGGCATTTGTTGAAGCAGGTCGGCCACAACGTGTAAACGATGACCGCGACGTGTAAACGATGACCGCGACGATTCTCCAGCTTCACCGCGATCGCGGTACCGGATCGCTCGTCGGCGAAGACGGCAAGACCTATCTCTTTCGCCGCAACGCCGTCCGCGACGGATGGTTCCACGATCTGTCGGAAGGAGCGACGGTCGAATTCGAGCCGGCCGATCCGCCGGGAAAGCTCGAAGCGGCCCGCGTCCGGCTGGTGCGCGCGGCGCCGCGGCCGTAGCGCGTCAGTGGGTCATACCGTACATCAGATAGTTCACGCCGAGCTTGTACGCCTCGTTGGTGTCGTCGACCGGCCGTAATCCACGCCCCGACCATTCCCAGTACTGCGAGACGTCCGTGTTGTAGTTGACGATCATCACCAGGCGCTTGCGCGGATCGTTGTCTTCGTAGACGCCGCGGAAGATCGGACGGCCGCTGTTGTACGCCTGCGGGAAGTTGTCGAGGATGCGGTCGTCGATCTCGAAGAACGAGTGAAAAATCGGATGCGAGTCTTCCATCTCGAAGAAGCGCACGCCCGGCAGCACGCGCTTCATGTTCGCCTCGAATGGATCCCAGCCGCCGCTGTCGAGGCCGCGCCATCCGAGCATCTTGAAGTCATCGACGATGACGAAGCCGCCCTTCTGGATGTAGGCGCGGAGCGCCGCCGCCTCGCGATCGGAGAGCGTCCACCAGCCGACTTCGATGATGTACGCGATCGGGTACTTGAACAGCTCGGGATCGTCGAGCGTCAGCGCATTCGCATCGTCGGTGTGCGGCGCGAGGTAGCTGATGTCGTCCATGATCCGCATCAGATGTTCTTCGGCAATCGGGTACCCGTGCACCCACGATGGCCGGCCGCCCGCCCAGTAGCCGCCCGGCGCCGTCTCGTACTTGATGCGGACGAAGGTGAAGCGGCCGTCGTAGGGAATGTTGTGGACGGCTGGGACGCGGGCGTACTCGCCGAAGTCGTCGAATCGACGCTGCGCCAGTGCCGCGGCGGACACGCTGAGGATCAACGCGACGAGCATGCGCAAGACGCGCGTCATCGAAATCGATCCTACGCTCGGCCCGATCGTCGCGCCACACAAGGAGGCGTAAGCCGCCCGTGGAAATAGGGTAATGCGCGACCTGAACGGGGTAATTTCTGGCGGCCCTTACCCCATTTCCGCCGGCAAACAGGGTAACATCGACGCCAAATTACCTCGATTGAGCCGATGTCGTCCCTTTCGCCTGAGTATCTCAAAGCGCTCAGCTTCTCGACGCAGCAGCTCGCCTCGATCCATCGGCTCGGCGAAGCCCGCGGCCGCCAGCAGCTGTTCGTGCAGCAGGCGCCGCAGCAGCTGGAGGCGCTTCGACATTCGGCGGTCATCGAGTCGACTGAGTCGTCGAACCGGATCGAGGGGATCGTCGTCGCCGCCGGCCGCGTCGCGGAGATCGTCGACGACGAGGTGACGCCGCGCAATCGATCCGAGCACGAGATTGCCGGCTATCGCGACGCGCTGCGACTCATTCACGATTCGCACGAGGCGATGCCGCTCTCAGCGAATGTGATCCTGCAGCTCCATTCGATGCTGTTCCAGTACATGGCGGGACAGGGCGGTCTCTGGAAATCGACCGACAACGAGATCGTGGAGAAGGATCGCCAGGGCCGTATCGTGCGCGTGCGCTTCAAGGCGACGCCGGCCGTCGCGACGCCGCAGGCGATGGAGACGCTTGCGGCCGGCTACGCGCGTGCGGCGCGCGACCACGACGCGGATCCATTGGTCCTGATCCCGCTCGCCATTCTCGATCTGCTCTGCATTCATCCATTCCGCGACGGCAACGGGCGAGTGGCGCGCCTCGCCACGCTGATGCTGCTGTATCAGTCGGACTATCGAGTCGGACGCTACATCAGCATCGAACGGATCATCGAGCAGTCGAAGGACACCTACTACGAGGCCCTGGAGCGCAGCTCACGAGGCTGGCACGAGAGCAGTCACAATCCGCATCCCTGGCTCGATTATTTCTGGGGCGTGCTGATTCGCGCCTATCGCGAATTCGAAGAACGCGTCGAACGGCTCAAAGGATCGAAGACCGATCAGGTCCGCGAGGCGGTGCTGCGGCGCACAGGTCCATTCGGGATTGCGGATATCGAAGCGGACTGTCCCGGCGTCAGCCGCGACATGGTGCGCCACGTGCTCCGGCAGATGAAGAGCGAACAGTTGATCGCGCCGACCGGCATCGGCCGCGGCGCGCGCTGGCGTCGCCTCGACTAATCGCGAGAATTGCGGATCCGTTCGATCTTCGCGTCGCGTTCTGTCGTCAGCCGCTCGCGATCGCGGCGATAGGCCTGTTCGAGTGTGCCGCGATCGGTTGGATCGAACGTCTTGCGAAGCGTCGACTGGTGCAGCACTTCCGCCTCGGCCAGCTTCGACTCGTAGAAATTGCGCGTCTCCGCAATCGCCGCTTTTTGCGCCTCGGTCAGCGGCCGCGACTCGACGCCTTCGTCGGCGTCCTTCTTCTTGAGACGCTCCATCGCGAGCTCGAGCGCCGATTTGAGCGGTTTGTCGTCTGTCATAGTTGAATCTTGCCCGCACGCACCCACGTTGTCGAACCGACCGTGACGGTCAGGTCGGTGAAGAAATTCCAGCGTACGTACCCGCCCGTCACCTTGCCGCCGAGCTCGCTGTTGTCGCCGAGCGAGAGGCGAACGACGCCCGATCCATAGCCGTAGTACGGAATCCACGGCGAGCGGTCTGGGACGGCGAGCAGCGGGTTCAAGCCGAGCGCGAACTCGCGGAACGCGTTTCCGGCTTCGGCATTCCTGCGCATCTCGGATTCCGCGGCCTCTTTGCCGGAGGCGGCCGTCACCTCGACGACGCGTCCGGCGGAAAAGCGGAGCTTCAACCCTTCAACCGGACGGCCGTCCCATTGCGACGGCGGAAACGCGATCACCCCTTCGACCGACTCCTCGATCGGTGCGACTCGGATCGCGCCCGCCGGCAGCTCGATCTCCTTGTCGATCAGGACGACGCCTCGCGCCGCGCGCGCTTTCGACGCGTCACCGTCCTGGAGATTCACCGGCCTGTCGCCGGCGCGGAATCGGAGATCCGTGCCGGCCGGCGACGTGATGTGCACGACAGCGTTGCCGCGCAGCGCGTCGACGAAGCGGTGTTGCAGCGCCGCGAGCGCCTTGTAATCGGTCTCGAGCAGTGCCCGCTGATAGGTGGCGTCGATGTCGAACTGCGGCGGCAGCGGCTGACCGGCGATCGGATACGCGCTTCCAGCCTGAGTCCAGTGAAAGTGAATCGTGCGCCGGCCGCGATGTGCGGTGAGATCGTCTTTCAGCCAATCCTGCATCGCAAGATACGCCGGATGCGACGTGTTCGCGCCGGGCATCATGACGGCCGCGTCGACGTCGCGGAACATGTTCTTGTAATGCGCCCGTGCGTCACGCGCGCCCTTGACCACGACCGGCAGCTCGAACGACTGCGGCCACGGTTCCGCCAGCACGTCGACGACTCCGAGGTCCACGCCGCCGGCGCGCATCACCTCGTAGCGAACGTAAGGGATCAATTCGGCAAAGGTGCCCGGATGCGCGATCGACAGCACGCGCTCGCCGGGCATGAGCGCGAGCTGGGCGACCAGTCGCTTCGCCATGGCGGGATAGTCGAGCGTGAGCCGTGGCTGCGCCGTGATCGTGACGGTGGCCGCGAGGGGGATTGCGAAGATGAGTTGTTTCATGACGCGGTGTGGATGATACACTCGCGCCTCTCGCCCAGCCCACCGTGATCAAGCTTGGAGGGTGTCCATGGCCAGAATGATTCCCGATCAAACCTTCTATCCGTCGCCCGGCCTGGCGATGAGCGCGCCGCCCGAGACGCTCGCCTACGTGGCGATGTTGAATCCGCACGGCGGCTCCGACGCGCTCGCCGTGCTCGACGTGGATCCGTCGTCGAACGCGTACGGACGACAAGTCAATCAGATCGACATGCCGAAGACCGGCGACGAGCTCCATCACTTCGGCTGGAACGCGTGCAGCTCGTGCCTCTGTCCCTTCGCGGCGCACCCGCATATGGAGCGCCGGTATCTGGTCGTACCCGGCCTGCGCTCGTCGCGCATTCACATCCTCGATACGAAGGCCGATCCGTCGAAGCCGCGGCTCGTGAAAGTCATCGAACCCGACGAGGTCGCCAGGAAGACCGGATATTCGCGGCCGCATACCACGCACTGCGGTCCGGATGGCATCTACATGAACGCGCTCGGATCGGCAGACGGCAAGGGCCCAGGCGGCATCTTCGTCATCGATCCGGAGACGTTCGAGATCGCAGGACGATGGGAGCAGGATCGTGGTCCGCAGTATCTGGCCTACGACTTCTGGTGGCATCTCGGTCACGACACGATGATCACCAGCGAGTGGGGTACGCCGGACATGGTGGAGAACGGCGTCAATCCCGAGCTCCTGCTGGCGGGCAAGTACGGTCATCAGCTGCACGTGTGGGATCTGCAGAAGCGGCGTCATCGACAGGTGCTCGATCTCGGCGCCGAGTATCAGATGGTCCTCGAGCTGCGGCCGGCGCACGATCCGAAGAAGGACTATGGGTTCGTCGGCGTCGTCGTGTCGCTGAAAGATCTGTCGTCATCGATTTGGGTATGGCACCGCGACGGTGCGGCGTGGGCCGTCACAAAGGTCATCGATATTCCCGCCGAGCCGGCCGCGGCGGACGACCTGCCGCCGCTGCTCAAAGGCTTCAACGCCGTGCCGCCGCTGGTGACCGACATCAACCTGTCGCTCGACGATCGTCAGTTGTACGTGTCGTGCTGGGGCACCGGGGAGATGCGGCAGTACGACGTGTCGGATCCATTCAATCCTCGACTGACGGGGTCGGTCCACATCGGCGGCATCGTCCGTCGCGCCACGCATCCGCACAAGCCGGCGATGCCGCTCAACGGCGGTCCGCAGATGGTCGAGGTGAGCCGCGACGGCAAGCGCGTGTACTTCACCAACTCGCTCTATCAGTCCTGGGACGAGCAGTTCTATCCGGACGGCGTCCGCGGGTGGATCGCGAAGATCGATGCGACGCCGGACGGATGCGCGCTCGATCCGAAGTTCTTCCTCGACACCGGCAGTCTCCGTCCGCATCAAGTGCATCTCGAGGGCGGAGACGCCTCGTCCGACTCGTACTGCTTCTCGTAATTGCCGCGAGCGTCGCTGAGTGAGGCTGGAGTGCAGACTGCAGTGAGGCTGGTCACAAACGGAGGCACATGAGCGGGTCTTGGGGAATGCTTCTGTTGCTCGGCGCCTTTCACGGGATCAATCCCGGAATGGGATGGTTGTTCGCCGTTGCGCTGGGGATGCAGGAGAACCGGGCGGCGGCCGTGTGGCGGGCGATTCTGCCGATCGGCGTCGGTCACGCGTGTGCCGTGGCCGCCGCCGTCGCGCTCGGCATGATCGCCGGCATCGTGCTGCCGATCGACGTCCTGCGATGGGCGGTCGCCGCGATCCTCATCGCGCTCGGCGGCCTGCGACTCGTCCGCCACCGGCATCCGCGCTACGGCAGCATGCGCATCGGCCCACGCGGCCTGACGATCTGGTCCTTCCTGATCGCCACGGCGCACGGCGCCGGCCTGATGGTCCTGCCGATCTGGCTCCAGATGTCGGCCGCCGCGTCCGCGGATCACGCCGCTCACGTCCACGCGACGGCCACGTTCACCTCAGGTGTCGCCGCGGTCGCCGTCCACAGCGGCAGCTATCTGCTCGTCACCGCCGCGATCGCGTCGATCGTGTTTCACAAACTCGGCGTTGGCCTGCTGCGCAAAGCCTGGATCAATCTCGATCTGATCTGGGCCGCAGCGCTCGTCGCGACCGGTGCACTGACGCTCCTCCTGCCGACCGCTTGATCCGTGCTACGTTTGCGCGATGCCCCTCCTGACGGTCGACCGCGTGTCGATCGCGTTCGGCCATCTCCCGCTGCTGGACACCGTGTCGCTCCAAGTCGATCCACGCGAGCGCGTCGCGTTGATCGGCCGCAACGGCACCGGTAAGTCCACGCTGTTGAAGATCATCAGCGGAGAAATCGCGCCGGACAGCGGCACGATCTGGCGTCAGCCGGCGCTTCGAATCGCGCGTCTCGAGCAGGACGTCCCGCTCTCGGCCGACCGATCCGTCTTCGACGTGGTCGCCGACGGTCACACGCATCATCTCGAGGAGGACGAAGCGTGGCTGCGCGCGCATCACGTCGACCTGGTGTTGTCGCGCCTTCAGCTCCCGCCGGACACCATTGTCGACACGCTGTCGGGCGGCTGGCGGCGGCGCGTTCTGCTGGCGCGCGCGCTGGTCGGGCAGCCGGACGTCCTGCTGCTCGACGAACCGACCAATCATCTCGACATCGACGCGATCACGTGGCTCGAGGACTTTCTCGCCGATTATCCGGGCGCCGTCCTGTTCGTGACGCACGACCGCGCGTTTCTGCAGCGCCTGGCGACGCGGATCGTCGAGCTCGACCGCGGTCAGCTGACGTCCTGGACGGGTGACTACGCGACCTACCTGCGGCGGAAAGAGGAAGCGCTCGCCACCGAGGCCGCCGCGCACGAACGATTCGACAAGCGGCTCGCCGACGAGGAAGTGTGGCTGCGGCAGGGCATCAAGGCGCGGCGCACGCGCAACGAAGGGCGTGTCCGCGCGCTGATGGCGATGCGCGCCGAGCGCGCCGCACGACGCGAACGCCTGGGCACGGTGAGACTTCAGGCGGAGATCGCCGAGGCGTCAGGCAAAGTCGTCTTCGACGTCGACAACATCACGAAGCGGTTCGCTGCGGCCGATCCCGAGGCGCCGCCGACGACCGTCGTCCGGGATTTCTCTGCGCGCATCATACGCGGAGATCGCATCGGCCTCATCGGTCCCAACGGCGCCGGCAAAACGACGCTGCTTCGGCTGATCATCGGCGAGCTTGCGCCGGACGAAGGGGAAGTGCGCCGCGGCGCCAACGTCCAGATCGCGTACTACGATCAGCAGCGCGAGCAGCTCGATCCGGAGAAGACCGTCTTCGAGACGGTGGGCGAGGGCAACGAAACGGTCACCGCGAACGGCCGCACGCGGCACGTGCACGCGTACCTCCGCGATTTCCTGTTCTCCGACGAGCGCGCGCGATCGCCGGTGAAGGCGCTGTCGGGCGGCGAACGCAATCGGCTGCTGCTCGCGCGTTTGTTCACGCGGCCGGCGAACGTGCTGGTTCTCGACGAGCCGACCAACGATCTCGATCTCGAGACGCTGGAGTTGCTCGAAGCCGAGCTCGTCGACTGGCCCGGAACGCTGCTGCTCGTCAGCCACGATCGCGCGTTTCTCGATAACGTCGTCACCAGCACGTTCGTGTTCGAGCGCGATGCGCGCGTGCAGGAATACGTCGGGGGTTATGAGGACTGGTTGCGCCAGCGATCCGGGAACGCTCAGCCACTGAGGACACTGAGGACGCGGAGGGAAAAACCGTCGACAGACAGGGGTGCTTCCTCGGTGTCCGCCCTGGTCGAGCGGAAGAAACTCTCGTACAAGGAGCAGCGCGAGCTCGACGCGCTGCCGGCCCGCATCGAGTCGCTCGAATCAGAACAGGCCGCGTTGAACGCGCGGATCGCCGGACCCGAATTCTACAAGGACGCCCCGGACGACATCCGCGCGGCGCTGGCGCGCGCCGACGACCTGGATCGCGAAATTGCCGACGCCTACACGCGTTGGCACGAGCTGGAGTCGCGCGCGTCCCCCTGACCTCGTCTCACCGGCAGCCGGGATGCCGGCATTCACACCGCAGCTCGATCTTGTCGCCCGCCTGCTTGCAGTGTTCGCTGCAGAACTTGCCGAAGGGTCCGCCTTTTTCGACCATGCAGCTGCATCCAGGGTGAGCGCACGGGGTCGAGTCAGCCATGACGAAACCTCCTAACGAGAATCTTACGCCGCGATGAGCCGCACCGCGGACCCTTTTCACATCCGATGGCGGAGGCGTTTGTATGCACCACGTTCGTGAACACCGCAGCCTGCTCGCCGAACGCGAACGGCGGCTGCTGATTGCCATCGCCGGGCGGCTGCCGCACTGGATCAATTCGGATCACCTGACGCTCGTGGGTCTGCTGTCGATGCCGCTCGCCGGCCTCGCATTTGCCCACATTCCCGCGGCGCCGTGGAGCGCCGCCGCCTTTGCACTCGCCCTGGCGGCGAACTGGTTCGGCGACAGCCTGGACGGCACGCTGGCGCGCGTCCGCAACCAGCAGCGGCCGCGTTACGGGTACTACGTCGATCACGTCATCGACCTCGTGGGAACGGCCGTGCTGTTTGCGGGCATCGCATGGTCGGGCCTGATGCATCCGTCGCTCGCCATGGGCGTGGTCGCCGCCTATTTCCTGGTTGCGGCCGAAAGTTTTCTCGCCACGCATGCCGCCGGCGTCTTCCGCCTCTCGTTCGCCGGCTTCGGGCCGACCGAGCTGCGCATCCTGCTCGCGATTGGTGGGGTCGTCGTCATCAACAAGCCATGGGTCGATGTGGCCGGTCACCATGCGCGCCTCTTCGACGTCGGCGGCATCGTCGCCGTCGCCGGCATGATTGGCGCGTTCACGGTATCAGCCATCCGGAATACGCGAGCGCTGTATCTGGCGGAGCCGCTGCCTTCACAGGCGGCGGAGAGGGAGGCGGCGTGATTCGATTCGGCACCTTCGTCGCTGTCGGATGGCTTGGATTCGCCATTCAATTGACGGCACTCGCCGCCTTGATCTCAATCGCGCACTGGCCGTGGCTTCCAGCGACCATCGTGGCGGTGGAGCTGGCGGTCGTGCACAACTTCCTCTGGCACGAACGCGTCACGTGGCGCGATCGCCGCGTGCCGGGCTTCAAGCGCTTTGCCCGGTTCAACGTCGCCACCGGCATCACCTCGATCGTCGGCAACGTCGCGCTGATGGCGATGTTCGTCGGCGGCATGGGTCTGCCGCCAGTCGCGGCGAACGTGCTTGCCGTCGGAACGATGAGCGTCGTGAATTTCTTCGTCGCCGATCGCTGGGTATTCGCGGCTGCGCTGATCTGTGTGTGCGCGACGCCCGCGGCCGCCGCGCCGCAGCCTGAGACGCTCAATGCGTGGAACCGCTACGTCGCCGAGACGGAGGCCAGACTCGAAGCGACGATCTCGTCGCCGCGATCGGCCGCCCAGAACGTTCGCGCTGAAGGTGAGAGCGTCGGCGTGGCGTCAGGCACGATCAGCCGGTGGCGTGGATCGATCTTCGTTCCCGGCGCACGCCTCGAGCAGGTGCTCAACAGACTTCAATATCCCGGCACCGCGCCGCCCCAGGAAGACGTCGTCTCGTCGCGCGTCCTCGCGCGCGGACAGGATTCGTTGCGCGTCTTCATCCGGCTCGTCCGACACGCGATCGTCACGGTGACCTACGACACCGAGCACGAGATGACGTTTCGGCGCCGCACGCCGACCATCGCCACGGCTCGCAGCGTCGCGACGCGCATCGACGAGGTCGGCGGCGGCGATCGCGGGTTTCTGTGGCGGCTGAACTCCTATTGGCGCTACGAGCAGGTCGCCGGCGGTGTGCGGATCGACCTCGAGTCGCTGACGCTGAGCCGCGACATGCCGGCGCTCCTCCGGCCGATCGCCTCGCCGATCGTGTCGCGCATCGCACGCGAGTCGACCGTCAGAACGCTCGAAGCGTTGGGCGCTTATCTGCAGGCGACCTCCACACACGATTCGTAGGGCTGACCCGGGGCTCGCCCTGAGCGCTCGTCCGTCGACCGGTTCAGGACGAGCGTCGAAGGGTCCGCCCCACTCCTTGATTAGACCCGATATCCGGCGACG
>DAIUKO010000040.1:24352-34679 GCA_036848175.1 Vicinamibacterales bacterium
GACGAGCGTCGAAGGGTCCGCCCCACTCCTTGATTAGACCCGATATCCGGCGACGACTTCGCGCGCTGACGGCGCGGGGTCGATCGGCGTGCCTTGCGTGCGAACCAATTCCTCGTACGCGGCGATGATGCGGCCGGTGACGGGACCCACCTTGCCGCTGCCGATGACGCGATCGTCCACCGACGCGACCGGCACGACTTCCGCCGCCGTCCCGCAGATGAAGGCTTCCCTGGCGGTCCAGACGTCGAACAGCGTGAACGGCTTTTCCTCCGACCTGACGCCGAGGCTGACGGCGAGGCCGAGCAGGGTCTCGCGTGTCACGCCTTTCAGATTGGTCGCCGTCGGCGGCGTCAGCAGCGCGTGGTCGGTGACGATGAAGAAGTTGTCGACCGTGGCCTCTGCGACATACCCCTGGGCGTCGAGCATCAGCGCTTCGTCGGCGCCGCGATCGTTCGCCTCGATTCTCGCGAGAATGTTGTTCAGATAATTCAGCGACTTGATGGCCGGGCTGAGCGCGTCCGGTGCGTTGCGCCGGAACGTCGACGTGACGACGCGGATGCCGGCGGACGGCGATCGATAGATCGCCATCGTCTTGCGCGCGATGACGATCAACTCGGCGCGCGGACACTTGCGCGGATCGATGCCGAGGTCGCCCGGACCGCGGGTGACGAGGAGGCGGAGGTAGCCGTCGCTGATGCGGTTGCGGCGGCACGATTCGAGCACGACCTCGCAGACTTCCGCGTGGGTATACGGAATCGTCAGGCGGATCGCCTTGGCCGAGTCGAACAGCCGATCGATGTGCCGTTCGAGCTTGAAGACGCGCCCGTTGTAGGCGCGAATGCCTTCGAACACGCCGTCGCCGTAGAGGAGGCCGTGGTCGAAGACGCTGACGGTGGCTTCGGCCGCCGGGCGGAACGCGCCGCTCACGTAGACGAGCCCGTCGTCCGTGGAGGCGTGGACAGGAGGCGGCGCCGCCGCCGCGTCGCGGTGTAAGATTGGACTGGTTTCGTTGGTCATCGTCGGCCCAATCATGCCGAAGACAGCGCCTCGTCAATCGGGCCAATCTGCGATTGGCTTATTTCACGCGCTCGGCATCGACCCGAAGTCGCTGCCGCGCACGCGGCCGCTCTACCGCCGGCTGGTGGAGATCGTCGAGGGCGGCATCGCGCGCGGCGACGTGCCGGCCGGGTATCGGCTGCCGCCGGAGCGCGATCTCGCCAAGGCGCTGCGCGTCAGCCGCGCGACGGTGGTCAGCGCCTACCGCGAGCTCGAATCGCGCGGACTCGTCCGCGGCTACGTCGGCCGCGGCACCTTCGTGTCGGCGAAGCCCGATGCGGGCAGCGCGCCGTTCGCGTGGCGCGGCAAGATCGCCGCGTCGGCGCTGCAGGCGAACGACACGGCGATCCGCGACCTCGTGCGTGCCGCCTCCGATCCCGCGCTGATGTCGCTGGCCGCGGGCGAGCCGGCGCTCGACTGCTTTCCGACCGAGGCGTTCCATCGCGCCATGAACGATGTCCTCGCCAAAGACGCCGCCACCGCCTGGCGCCATGGATCGACCGAAGGCCTTCCGCGCTTCCGCGCGGCGCTCGCCGAGCGCTTCGGCGGCGAGGCGGAGCACATCCTGGTGATCGCGGGCGCGCAGCAAGGACTCGATCTGTTGACGCGCTGTCTCGTCGATCGCGGCGACGCGGTCATCCTCGATCGCCCGGGGTATCTCGGCGCCATCCAGACGTTCCGCAACGCCGGCGCGCGTCTGGTCGGCTGGGACATCGCGCGCGCCGACGTCGACGAGCTCGAGGAACTGCTCCTGCGCTACCGCCCGAAGCTGATTTACACCAACCCGACGCACCACAATCCGACCGGCGTCACGCTGCCGATTCGCGCGCGCCGCGAGCTGCTGGAGCTCGCCGCCCGCTACCGCGTGCCGATCGTCGAAGACGACACCTATCGTGAGCTGGCGCTGGAGTCGGCGCCGCCGCCCTCGCTGTTCAAACTCGACGAGGATCGCAACGTCGTGATTCGCATCAACAGCTTTTCGAAGATGCTCGCGCCGGGGCTCCGCCTCGGCTGGATCAGCGCGGTGAAGCCGATCGTCGAGCAGCTCGCGCTGATCAAGCAGCAGATCGATCCGCACACGCAGAACCTGTCACAGCTCGTCGTCTGCGAGCTGGTGCAGCGCGGCGTGTTCGATCGGCATCTGGTCACGCTCAAAGCGGAGCATCGCCGGCGCCGCGACGCGATGGTCCACGCCCTGCGGCAGCAGGTGCCGCCCGGAATGCTGCGCTTTGCGGTGCCGGCCGGCGGCATGTATCTGTGGTGCCAGCTGCCGGCTCGGATTCGCGCCCGCGCCGTGCAGGAGCGCGCGGCGCGCGACTCGGTGGTGATCGTCACCGGCGAGCCGTTCTACGTCGACCAGGGGGGCGCGCACCAGCTGCGGATCTGCTATACGTCACAGCCCTCGGAACGCGCGCCGCGCGCCGCGCAGATCATCGCGCGCGCGATCGCCGCCGCCGATCGCGACGCGGACGATGCGCCGCTCGCGAGGTTGGTCTAAGACGCGCTTCAGCCTTCGAACTTCAGACTTCTGTAGAATCCCCCGATGCGCGTGATCAACCGCATCGCCATCTCGATTACTGGCGCCGAACCGTACGTGAACTGGACGCGACAGACCGATTCAGCGGCGGACCGCGGCACGCTGACCGTCGCGCGCGCGAAGCCGTTCGGCACCGTGTGTCTGCTGCCCGAGCTCGAGCTCGAAGAAGACGTGCAGGAGTGGGTCGAAGACAACGCGGGGTGGCTGTTCGAGTTTCAGCTCGCGGCGTGGACAGACGACGAGTCGGCGTGGCCCGCGGCCCGCGACCTCAGGACCTTCCGCGAATGGTTCAGAGTGGACATTCACAGCGTCGTGGTCGATGTGTCCGACGACGATATCGAAGGCGAGGAACTCTAGCGATGCTTCTTCATGTCGTGTGCTTCAAGTACAAACCTGAAACCGACGCGGCGGCGCGCACACAACACCGCGAGCGTCTCGCCGCGCTGAAAACCTTAGACGGCGTGATCGACTTGAAGGTTGGCGAGGACGTCGTGCAGTCGGCGCGATCCTACGACACCGGCCTGATGATTACGTTCCCGGACCGCGCCGCGCTCGACGCCTACGCGACCAATCCCGTGCACGTCCCGGTTGCGCAGCTTGGCGTCAGCCTTTCGCAGCACATCGTCTCGGTAGACTTTCACATCTGACGATCGCTGCTCGCATTCCGGATACGAACAGTGTGCGCGTGCGCTCTTCACTCTTCGCGAGATCGGACATCAAACTTTTGGTGATCGGATCCGTCTATTGCAGGCAAGATGCTGATCACCTTCAGCCTTGCCGTCGCGTCCACTCTCGTCGCAGCGACTGCACTCACCGCGCGACCGCTCGTGACGACGCCGCCGTTTGTCGTCGGCGTCACGGTCGTGTCGGACATCTCGCCGGCGATGGCCGCGCGCATCCTCCGTGAAGCCGGCGAGATCTGGCGCGCCGCCGGCGTCGACATCGTCTGGCAGCGCAGCACCGGCACGGTCGCGGCGAAGCCCTCGGTTCGCATCACCATCGGCAATTGGGCCGGCGCCGGCATGCGCGAGGACAAGTCGATGCCGCTCGGGTGGATTGTGTTCACCGACGGCGAGCCGGAGCACGAGATCTACGTGTCGTACACCAACGCGGCGCTGCTTCTGGACGCGTCGCGCGGGAACATCTCGCCGTCGAATCAGATGCCGCGCGCCGAGCGGGAAACGCTTCTCGCCCGCGCGCTGGGCCGCGCGATGGCGCATGAGCTGGGACATTTCCTGCTCGGATCGAGCGCGCACAGCGCACATGGACTGATGCGCGCGAAGCGCACGGCGACGGACTTCTTCTCGCCGGATCGCTCCCGTTTCGACCTGGAGCCTCGGGAGAAGGCGTCGGTGGCCGCGCGCCTGACGACGCCGATCGTCCTCGCCAGCCGTCAGCCGGCTGCCACCAACAACGATCCGTTGGGGCTGGGCCTGAATCGCTAGCTCGAGTCCTTCAGCGGGATCGCGGATCTGAGCGCGCGTCGGCGCCATTCCAGCGAGTCGCCTGACAGCGCGCGGTCGACGGCGGCCTTCAACCACTCGTACGGCACCGCGCCAATCACCGGCTCGGCCACGGCGAGATCGTCGCCCACGAACATCGCCGGGACGCCGTTGACGCTCAGACGATAGGCCTGCTGCTCCTGCTCGATCACGCGCGGCAGATACGTCGCCTCGTCGAGCGCGCGCGTCATCATCGCGCGGTGCACGCCCACCGACTCACCAAGATCGGCAAGAACGGTCGCGTCGCCGATGTCGCGGCTGTCGCGGAAGAACGCCTCGAAGATCGCGTGCCGAAGCGCATCCATCTTCTGGTGATCACGGGCGAGCTCGACGGCCTGGTGCGCGAGCCGCGTTCGTGACGCCACTGAGGGCAATCGCATCTCCAGTCCACGCTCGGCCGCCATCGGCAGCACCGACGTCGCCCACCGCTCGCGACGTTCGGGCGTGGCCGGCGCCGGCAGAGGAACGGGCTCGGGCCTCAGTTCGAACGCGTGCCACCCGACGTCAACGCGATCGCCGTACTCCAGCTTCAGCCGGTCGACCACCGGCTCTTCCAGATAGCAGTACGGTCACACGTAATCGGAAAACACTGTGATGCGCATGATCATCTGTATTACCATCGCCGGACATCCTTGCAAAGCTCAAGAGGTCTTATGGTCAAGAAGTCTCTAGCGCTCGTCGCGCTGTCGGTGACGATCGCGGTGGCGGCGCCGTACGCGCAGCGCTCGACGACGGGCAGCGCGCCGAAGGTCACGAGCCCCAAAGAACAGTTCGGCTACGACATCGGCGACAACTACCGGCTCGTGAACTACACGCAGTACGTCGACTATCTGAAGAAGCTCGACGTGCAGTCCGAGCGCATGATCGTCGCCGAGATCGGCAAGACCGAAGAAGGCCGCACCGAGTACACCGCGATCATCACCTCACCCGAAAATCATCGGAAGCTGCCGCTCATCAAGGAAGCGAACCGCAAGCTCGCGCTCGCCGAAGTGCCGGAGGAACAGGCGCGTCAGATGGCGCGGGATGGCAAGGCGGTGGTCTGGATCGACGGCGGGCTGCACGCGACCGAAGTGCTCGGCGCGCAGCAGCTGATCGAGACGATCTACCGGTTGAACACGAAGACCGATCCCGAGACGCTGCGGATCCTCAACGACACCGTCATTCTGTGCACGCTCGTCAATCCCGACGGGATGGAGCTCGTCTCCAACTGGTACATGCGTCAGACCGACGAGAAGCAACGATCGACCAACGGCATCCCGCGCCTCTATCAGAAGTACATCGGCCACGACGACAACCGCGACTTCTACATGATGAACATGAGCGAGACCACCAACGCGAACAAGATGATGTATCGCGAATGGTTCCCGGTCATCATGTACAACCATCACCAGACCGGTCCTGCCGGTGCCGTACTCTTCGCGCCGCCGTTCCGCGATCCGTTCAACTACAACTTCGATCCGCTCGTGGTGCTCGGGATCGACACGGTGGGATCGGCGATCCACACGCGCCTCGCCGCGGAAGGGAAGCCGGGCGCCGTGATGCGCACTGGCGCGCCGTACTCCACCTGGTTCAACGGCGGCATCCGCACGACATCGTACTTCCACAACCAGATTGGCATTCTCACGGAAACGATTGGCAACCCGACGCCGGTCGAGATTCCGTTCGTCCTCGACATGCAGCTGCCGCGCGCCGACGTCCCGAATCCGATTCAGCCGGGTCCGTTCCTGTTCCGCACGGCGATCGAGTACTCGGTGACCAACAACTACGCGATCCTCGACGTCGCGTCGAAGCGGCACGAAGACTTCCTCTACAACATGTACAAGATGGGGAAGAACGCCATCGACAAAGGGAATCGCGACAACTGGACGATCCATCCGACGCGGATCGCGGCGGCGCGTGAAGCGATCGAAGCGGCGCAGGCGGGTGCGTCGCGCGGCGGCGACAACGTCGGACCGCGAGCGGCGCTCGGTGGGCGCGGTGGTGGCGGACGCGGCGCCGGCGCGCCGATGTCGGTCTACAACAGCGTGCTGCACGATCCGAAGATGCGCGACCCGCGCGGGTTCATCCTCCCGTCCGATCAGCCGGACTTCCTGACCGCCACGAAGTTCATGAACATCCTGATCAAGGCGGGCGTCGTCGTCCATCGCGCGACCGCGCCGTTCACCGTCGCCGGCAAGCAGTATCCCGCCGGCTCGTACGTCGTCAAGGCGGCGCAGCCGTTCCGCGCTCACGTGATGGACATGTTCGAGCCGCAGGATCATCCCGACGACATTCCGTACCCCGGCGGTCCGCCGCGCCCGCCGTACGACGTCACCGGCTACAACCTCGCCTACTCGATGGGCGTGAAGTACGACCGCATCCTCGACGGGTTCGACGGGCCGTTCGAGAAGATTCCGGATCTCGTGACACCTGAGGCGGGGAAAGTCGCACAGGCGCCGAGCGGCGGCGGCTACCTGCTGAGCCACGAGGTCAACGACGCGTTCGTCGCCGTGAACCGGCTGTTGAAGGCGAACGAAGAGGTCTACTGGATCAAGTCGCCGTTCAGCGCCAACGGGAAGCAGTACGGCGCCGGCACGATGTTCATCCCGGCGAAGGCGTCGACGCTTGCGGTGGTGCAGAAAGCGGCAGCGGACAAGGGCGTCAGCTTCGACGCGACCGCGTCGAAACCGGCCGGCGATTCGATGAAGCTGCGCCCGGTGCGCATCGGCCTCTGGGATCAGTACGGCGGATCGATGCCGTCGGGCTGGACGCGCTGGCTCTTCGAGCAGTACGAATTCCCGTTCGACGTCGTGTACCCGGAGACGCTCGACGCCGGCAATCTCAACGCGAAGTACGACGTGCTCGTCTTCGTTGATGGCGGGATCCCGGAGCGCGACTCGCAGGGCGGCGGCGGATTCGGCGCGCAGCCGGCCGCTGAGAGCATCCCGGCGGAGTTCCGCGGCTGGCTCGGCCGCGTCACCGTCGCGAAGACGGTGCCGGAACTGAAGAGATTCGTCGAGAACGGCGGCACGATCCTGACGATTGGATCGTCAACGGCGCTCGGCCACCATCTCGGGTTGCCGATTCGCGACGCGCTCGTGGAAACCGTCAACGGCGCCACCCGTCCGCTGCCGCGCGAGAAGTTCTACGTGCCCGGTTCGATCCTCGAGGCGCGCATCGACAACACTCATCCGCTCGCCTACGGCATGCCGGCCCGCGCGATGGTGTTCTACGACGAGAGTCCCGCGTTCCGCCTCCAGCCCGAGGCGTCGCTGAAGAACGTGAAGCCGATCGCCTGGTACGACAGCCCGACGCCGCTGCGCAGCGGCTGGGCCTGGGGTCAGCAGTATCTCGACCAGGCGGTGTCGATCGTCGAAACACCCGTCGGCAAGGGGCACGTTGTGCTGTACGGCAACGAGGTGTTGTGGCGCGCGCAGCCACATGGCACCTTCAAGCTGCTTTTCAACGGGATCTACTACGGTCACGCATCGAGCGTCGCGAGCCCGGCGCGAACCACGGAGCAGCCGCAGCGGTGAAGAAATCGCTTCCACGGTCAAGCATCGGCTTCTGACTGACACCGCCGTTCACCGGATCACGGTCTCGCGATTGCTATGCGAAGCGTCATGCCTTCTGCACGTTCGGGCCAACGGCTGTGGTCGAGGGGTGAAACGGAGTGCCTGCTCATCGAACGCGATGAAGCGCCGCGTTTCGAGATTTGTGTCGTGCGCGGCGAAGACGTTCTGAAGCAGGACCGGCTCTACGCCAAGGCGAGCGCCGAGATGCTGGCGCAAACCTGGCAATCGACGCTCGCCCGACAATCCAACGATCGCGTTCGATAAGTCCCGGACGCGTTCATCCCTCGACTACGTCGCGTCCAACGATCGGGGGCGATACGGCGTGATCAGGCCGAGACGGGCGCCGTTGGCCGCCGTCTGATCCTCGTAGTCGTCGACGACTTTCTTGTACAGCTTCACCGCGTCGCCCCGGCGTCCGGCGATGTCGTACGTCCAGCCGAGATTCAGCATCGCCGCCGCTTTCAGCCAGCGCGGAGTCTTTGCGCCGCTCGCGACGATCGGCTCGAGGCCGCGCGCGGCCGCGTCGTAGTGTCCTCGCTGGAAATCGAGGTACGCCAGCCGGTACTTGACCTGCACATCGCCCGGATGCTGCGCGCCGATGCGCTCGTAGGCCGCCTGTGCCTCTGGCCATCGGTGTTCTGAGGCCAGCCGGTTGGCGGGAATCAACTCGGCATAGATCGCGCCTTCGTCCGGCCGCCGCTCGGCGATCGCCGCGAGCTGGCGCTCGGCCGCTTTGTGCGACGAGTTCATCTGTTTGTTGCTCGACACTCTGCGCGCATCGTCCGCGGCGCCGCCGTCGTTGAGCAGCATCCGGTAGTTGGCGCGACGAAGCAGGAAGGCGGGCATGACCCACTCCGGCGACGAGATCTTCGCGTCGATGACCGGCGTCAGCAGGGCGGCCGCTTCGTCCAGTCGCCATTGCGAGCGGCGCAGGTCCGCGAGTCCGAGCGTCGCGCCGTACTTCGCACGCAGATCCTCGAGCGACGTGCCGGTCGCACGCGCGAGGACCGCGGCGTACTGTTCCTCGGCGCGTCCGAACGATTCAATCGCGGGGTTCGCGTACAGCCGCGCAAGGTCCAGGCGGTAGTCGGGATTGTCGGGGAAGCGCCGCTGCAGCCGTTCGGAGACGCCGATCGCATCCGACACGCGTCCCTCGAACACGCCGTAAATCTCAGTGAGCACATCGTTGGCGAGCGGCGCGAACAGATTGCCTTCGCGCGCGGCGCGTTCGAGCTGCTTCAAGCCTTCAGTCCGGCTGCCCGCCGGCAGAAACAGGATGACGCGCAGCAGCTTGACGAAAGTCGGCGCAATGTCGACGTAGTAGTTGTAGAGGCCGGCCCCCAGATACGCGTCGCCGTGCTCGGGGTGCTGTTGCAGATAGGCGTCGGAGTAGCCCTTCGCCTTCGCCGCGTCGCGCGCGGCGCCCCAGACACTGTTGTTGTACTCCAGTCGATGACGGCTTCGAAGGAGATAGCCGTTCGCGAGATAGAAGAGCGCCTCGGTATCCGCATGCGTGCGGTTGTAGCGCTCCTCGGCCTTGGCGAGAAATCGATCGATGTCCTGCTCGAACGAGGCTTGCAGCGCCGGCCGCATCTCGATGCGCCCTTCGTGCGCGAAGAGCTGGCCGTACCAGAGCGCGAGGTTGTCCGGGTCGCGGGCGCGCAGCGCTTCGAAATGCTTGAAGGCCGCTTCCCGATCACCGCTGTAGAAACGCAGATAGCCGGCGAGGACCGGATCGGCTGGCGGCGACGGCGACGGCGGCGTTGTCGTCTGCGCCTCGGCGAGACACACCAGGACGGCGGGCACGACGAAGGCGAGCGCAAATCGGACCCTGCGGTTCACAACCATGACTCTTATAATGACGCCCATGACCAAGCGATGGCTCGTCATGACGATCGTCTCGTTGCTCGGCGCCACGCTCGGCGCGCAGCGCGGCCGCGGCGGCGCACCGCCGGTCCCGAGCGCCCCGACGCCGCCCGGGCCGCCGCGCGTCGAACAGTTGAAGCGCGAGGCGGCGGCCGACGTCGAGACGATGCGCGTCATGACGCAGCAGATGGTCGATCAGGTCTTCAGCTACGGCGAGCTCGGCTTCCAGGAGATCGAAACCTCGCGCTATCTGACCGACATCCTTCAGAAGAACGGATTCAAGATCGAGCGCGCGTACGCCGGCATCCCGACGGCGTGGGTCGCGACCTGGGGATCGGGCAAGCCGGTCATCGCCATCGGTTCCGACATCGACTGCATTCCGCAGGCGTCGCAGAAGCCGGGCGTGGCGTACCACGAACCGTTGATCGAGGGCGCGCCCGGGCATGGCGAGGGCCACAACTCGGGCGTGCCGCTGAACATCACGGCGGCGCTCGCCGTGAAGAAAATCATGGAGCGCGAGCAGCTGCCCGGCACGCTCAAGCTGTGGCCGGGCGTCGCCGAGGAATTGGTCGGGGCGAAGGCGTATTTCATCCGCGCCGGCTTGTTCCGCGACGTCGATGTGTCGCTGTTCGCGCACGTCGGGAGCGACCTCGGCGTCAGCTGGGGCGCCGGCTTCGGCACCGGCCTGGTGTCGGTGGAGTACACCTTCAAGGGCGAGAGCGCGCACGCGGCGGCGCAGCCGTGGCGCGGCCGATCGGCGCTCGACGCCGTCGAGCTGATGGACATCGGCTGGAACTTCCGCCGCGAGCACC
>DAIUKO010000041.1:0-33946 GCA_036848175.1 Vicinamibacterales bacterium
CGATGCCGAGATGGGTGGCGACGCTCATGGAGTCCACTTTACCGCGGTCTGACCGTGGTCTGACCGTGGTCTGACCCGAGTCTGACCGTGGTCTGACCGTGGTCTGACCCGGGTCTGACCGTGGTCTGACTCATCGTCGAACGGCGTCGATGGCGGTGGCGGTCAGGGCTCCGACGATGGTGATCAGCAGGACCGCGAGGCCGTGCGATTCGAGGACGTGGGCCGGCGACGAGACGTCGCACGCCAGCCGCCATCCCGAATCGGCGAGGACGCCGGCGGCCAGCCCGCAGAGCGCGCCGACCAGGCCCGGACGCGTCGGAAACGCGCGCATCGCCAGCAGGCTCGCCACCAGGAGGATGGGCGCCGCAATCGTCATCGGCCATCGCACGCACTCGATCCAGAATCGAAACGCGAGGCCGGGCGGCACCTTCGTCGGCTCGAGCGCGTAGGTGACAACGGTCACGAAAACGATCAGCGCGGGTGCGCCGATGAGCGTGGCCGCGAGGAATCGCCGCGACACCCCGCGGCCGGGCACGGCATGACGAAGGGCAAGCGCGAGGATAGCCAGGCCCAGTCCCCATTCGAGCGACGAGATTCCCCAACTCGCCAGCCATCCCAGATGCTCGAAGTCGCGGTGGCCGTACTCGAACGGCGCGTACAACGCGACCGCGATCGCGATCGGTACGAGCAGCAGCACGCGCCGCCCTGGTGGCAGCAGCGGCCGCACCGGCTCGAGATCGCGCGCGACGATGTCGCGGACGCGCTGCTTCGGTTCCGGCCGCGGATCACTCACCCGGCTCTCCTTCGTCGTCTCGCAGCAACCGGCGCAGACGGCTGCCGGCGCGGCTCGAGCGCAGCTTGGCCGCGCCTGGCGCGATCCCGAGGCGCGCTGCGATTTCCCGAAAACTCAAACCGCGCCAGTGATGCAGCAGGAAGGCGCGCCGCCCCTCGGGCGGCACCTGGCGCAGCGCCGAGATCAACTCGGATCGATCCGCGAGCCGATCGGTTTCCGCCGGTGCTTCAGGTTCCGGAACCGTCGAAAGCTCGGTCGCCTCGCGCGACTCGCGCCGCCGGACCTTGCGCACGTGCATGAGGAACACGCGCTTCGCGATCGCGTACACCCACGGCCGCACCGGAAGCCCAGGCAGATAGCCGCGCCGCGATCGATGGAGCTGCAGAAACGTCTCCTGCAGCAAATCATCGACCCGCTGCGGATCGTGGCAGCGCGCGCGCAGAAATCCGCGCAGCTCCGGCTCGAGCGCCTCGTAGAAGCGATCGAACGCGTCGAGATCGCCGCGTTGATAGGCGACCATCAACGCTCGCAGCGCCTCATCATTCCCGGCCTTCCCGGAATCGGGACGTTCGCGATCCACGCGCAGCGAGTGTACCGTCATTTGCCACGGCGCTGCCGGCGGTAACAGTCGATCGCGTCCTTGAAACTTTTCGGCGAGCCGCGGCAAATCTAACTCCCAGCGAACCGCAGAGGAGAAGAACGATGACGACAGGACGCTGGGTGGCGATCGGAATCGTGTGCGCAGGGCTGCTGACGAGCGCCGGCACCGCTCGCGCGCAGGCGCCGGCGGCGAAGCCGGATCCGGTGCTGCGCGATGTGCTGCTGGAGCAGTGGACCGACATCGGCCAGAAGATCATCAAGATGGCCGAGGACTTTCCCGCGGAGAAGTACGAGTTCCGGCCCACGCCGGAGGTGCGGACGTTCGCCGACGTGATGCGTCACGTCGCGTTCTGGAATCTCTACGTGCAAAAGACCGCGCGCGGCGAAAAGATCGACGCGAAGCAGAACGAGCTGGCGAAGGCGGAGTATCCGACCAAAGACAAGATCGTCGAGGCGCTGAAGAAGTCGTTCACCGACGCGACCGCGGAGCTGAAGAAGGCGCCGGCGACACCTCCGGTGAAGCTCTCAGGTCTGTTCGTGACGTTTACGGAACACTCCGCCGAGCATTACGGACAGCTCGTCGTCTACTACCGGTTGAACAAGATCGTTCCTCCGGCATCGCGTCCCGCCACCTAGTCGCTGGTCGCGCGGACCTGCGTCTTGGCAAGCTCGCTGAATGGGGCGATCGTGCCGTGCAGCGGCACGATCCGCTCCACGCGCAGGGTCCGCCTGGTGACGTTCTCGAGCAGATTCGCCGCGTACGGCTGCACCGCCGCCCCGGGCGTGAACGCGTCGGCCTCGATGAGAATCCGTTCCTTGGGCAGATAGGCCATCAGCATCGCGTCGCCGTGCGGATTGCCGTCGATGTGATACAGCTGCACGGTCATCGTGCTGTCCGCCAGCTCCATCCCATCGTCCACGACTTCGAGCTTGAGCGGCTTGGGGTTTTTGGCGAGCGCGTCCGGCGCGATCGTATGCGCCCGTGCGATCGCATCCTGATAAAACTGCGCGTTCGCCTTCTGCGTGATGACGGCAAGCCCTTCGGAGACGGCGGCGCGGATGCCGCCCGAGTGATCGAAGTGGTGGTGCGTGTTGACGACGTGCGTGAGCGGCTTGTTCGGACGAAGCTCCCGCGCTTTCGCGATCACGGCCAGCGTGCGCGTGTCGTTCTGCGGCGCTTCGATGAGCAGCAGATGATCGCTGAACTCGACGACGACGCTGTGGTGCGACTGGCCGGCGAGCAGCCAGACCCCTTTGGCCACCTCCTCGGTCGTCACCGTTGCCGGCGGCGGGCCGGCGATCGCCGGAGCTGACGCCGCGGCGTCCGGCGCCGCCAGGTTGGCGGCCGGACCATCCACGGTCTGCTTCGTCGCGCGGATGTCGACTGTCGTGTACTTGTCGGTCTTGGTCGTGAGGTGTGCCGGCAGCTTGAGACCGTTCACGTCCTGGTAGTCCGCGAAGCTCGTTTCGACTGCGACGTCGCCGAGGTTCGGGTTGTCCGTCATCGACACGACGCGCGTCGGCAGCTTCGTCGTGGCATCGATCGCCAGCGTGAACGCGAGGCCGTTGGCGGTGGCCACCTCGACGACGCTCTCGCTGCCCGCGGTTCGCGGGTTGGTGAGCTTCGCGGCCGGATCGAGCGCGGCGCGGACGATCGTGACGGGATGATGGTCGATCTCGGCGCGGCGATCCTTTGCCGCGGCGTTGGAGACGCGCGTCGCGGTGCCGTTGGCCGCGACGTTGTAGCCGACGTCGCCCGCGATGCCGAGCACCTGCTTCTGCGGCTGCGGTCCCTGGAAGTAGGCAAAGTTCGGCGTCCGCGTCTGCTCCGTGCGCGCCTGTCCAGCGGCGACGTCGATCGTCCGCGTGTAGCCGGTCACGTTGAACTGCTGGCCGGTGGCTTCCGGCGTCATGTCCTGACCGAGATTGCCGTTGATGCCTTCGCCTTCGATGACGATCGTGCGGACGGCGAGGATCCGGTCGCGGCCGCCCAGCGCCGAGGCCGCATCGTTGACGATCTGCTGTTCGGGCGGCGCCGTCGAGCATGCGGCTGACGCGGCAAGGAGGAGGGCACACGCGTACACACGTCTCATGATGACCTCACGGCCGAACATCTTAGCGGATCGAGCGTCAGGCTTTGACGCGGAGTTTGGCGAGATTCGACACGGCCGAGACGAGCGCCTGCGGGTCGACCGGCTTGGTGAGGTGAAGGTTGAACCCTGCGTCGAGCGCGCGCTGGCGATCTTCGTCGCGCGCGAAGGCGGTGAGCGCTGCCGCCGGGACTGACGCCAGTATCGGCGACGGACTGGAGCGAAGTCTCCGGATCAACATGTAGCCGTCTTCGTCGGGCATCGCGATATCCGTCAGCAGGACGTCGATGGAGCCGCGCTGCAGCCACTCATACGCCTCACGCGCCGACGACGCGGTCCGAACCGTTGCCTCGTGGGTCCGCAAGTACTCCGCGACCACCTCGCGGCTCTCGTCATCATCGTCGACGATCAGGACCGAGACGCCGTGCAACGACGGACGGTCTGCCGGCGCGCCGCGCACGGCCTCGCCCTCCGTGGCGGAAACGGCGGCGACCGGAAGCCGCACGGTGAACGTCGATCCCTGGCCTGTGCCGTGGCTGTCGACCGACACCGTGCCGTCGTGCGCGTCGACGAGGTGTTTGACGATCGACAGGCCGAGTCCAAGTCCGCCGTGACGCCGCGTCGTCGAGGCATCCGCCTGGCGGAACGGCTCGAAGACGAAGGGCAGGAATTCGCGCGGGATGCCGCAGCCGGTGTCGCTGACGGCGATCTCGAGCATCGTCGAGGCCCGCCGAATCCGAACGTGAACGGCGCCGCCGGCGGGCGTGAACTTGACGGCATTGGTGAGGAGATTCCAGAGAATCTGCTGAAGCCGGGCGCCGTCGCCGCGAATTGCGCCGCTCGCCCCGTCGCGCTGGACGTCGATGCGGACGTTGTTCCGATCGGCCAGGGGCTGCACGACTTCGAGCGCGCTCTGGACGATCGTCTCCACGTCGACCGCCGTCGACTCGAGCGTGATCTTGCCGGACATGATGCGCGCGACGTCGAGCAATTCGTCGACCAGCTGCGCCTGACGCGTGGCGCTGTCGTAGATCGCCTGATAGCCGCGTGCGCGCCGCGCATCGTCGAGCGTGGTCTGCCGGCGCAGGATGTCGGCCCAACCGAGGATGGCGTTCAACGGCGTGCGCAACTCGTGCGACACCGTCGCGAGAAACTGATCCTTCAGCCGGTTCGCTTCTTCTGCGTGCGCGCGTGCGACCCGCTCGCGCTCGAGCAGGTCGAGCCGTCCGACCACGAGGCGGTACATCCGATACGTGAAGTAGACGGGCGCGAGCGTCAGAACGGCGATCCATTGCTCGCCGCGGTTGATGAGGATTGCCGCGCCCGCGCCGGCGGTGCCGGCGACCATGAAGCTGGTGCTGCTCCACGCAAAATCGTCGCGCCACACCTCCCAGACCGATCGTCCGGTCGACAATCCGATCGCGCCGGCGACGAGGCCGGTATTCACGACGAAGTAGACCGCGATCGCGCCGACGAGTGGCTTCGCGGCATCGACGAGCGTCAGCGGTCCGGGCGATCCGCCCAGCCACGCGTAGGCGACCCCGCTCGCCATCATCGTGAACGCCTCGGCCGCCATGCTGAACACGGTCCGGTAGAGCGGATACGGCTGTTTGCGGTGAAAGGTGCACTGCGCCCACGCACCGGCGACGGCGATCGGCAAAGCATGCCGCGGCCCGAGCAGCAGCAGCGCCATCAGGTTGACGGCGTGGGTCACCGACAACGTCGAGCCGCTGGTCAACGGAATCGGCAGCGTGATCTTCCACGCCGAGATGAGACACGACGTCGCGAGCAGCGCCGCGAACGTCGCCGGCTGTGGATACGCGAGTGGAAACAGCACGACGCACGTGGCGACGCCGGCGGCCATGACCGCGGCCGCGTAGCGCCGCACCGCCTGCGGCTGCGCCTGCCAGCCGAGCGTATCCGCCGCAGGCGTCATGGCTGCCCCCATACGACCGGTTCGCAGCTCGGATCGCTGCACGTCGTTCCCCACACGACGCCTTCATCGTCGTCGGTGCCCCAGACGACGCTGCCGTCGTCGTCGCTCGTGCTCGAAACCGTGCCTTCGTCGCTTTCGCCGAACAGAACGCCGGAGAGCCACGGAATGAACAGCTCGGGCGCGCTCAGCGTCTGGCGCGCAAGCCGCACGGCGCTCCTCGCGTCGAGGAAACCGGCGCCCTGCGTCAGCCTGTCGTACTGCCGCGATTCGGCCGTGCGCCGCAGGATCGTTTTCACCTGACTCGGCGTCAGCGATGGATTGGCCTGGAGCATCAGCGCAACCGTGCCGCTGACGACGGGCGCGGCCATGCTCGTGCCGCTGAGGCTGAGATACGGCAAGTACGAGGTCGCGACGGTGCCGCTCAGGAGGTACGGCGACTTCGCCGAGTAGAACGCGCTGTCGGGATCGCTCAACGACTCGATGCCGACGCCGGGCGCGACGAGATCCGGCTTGATGTGGCGATCGATGGCGGTCGGGCCTCGCGAGCTGAACGCGGCAATCGTGTCGTCGGCGCGATCGATCGTCCCCATGTGGCTCGACGCGCCGACCGTCAGTACCCATGGCGCGTTGCCCGGCGCGGTGATGCCGCCGTACTGCGTGTGGCCGTCTCGATCGCGTCCGTTGTTGCCGGCCGCGGCGACGACCACGATGCCGGCGTCAAAGGCGCTGCGTGCCGCCAGCGTCAGCGGATCCGCGTTGTACGACTCGTAGACGCCGGTCGCGACCGAGAGATTCGCGATGCGAATGTTCAGCGCGTCCTTGTTCGAGACGACGTAGTCGAGCGCGGCGATCACGTCGCTGATGCGGCCGCGTCCCTGTCCGTCCAGTACCTTGAGCGCGATGACGTGCGACCCGGGAGCGATGCCCGAGCGGCGGCCCGACGAATCGAGTCCGTTGCCGGCGATGATTCCCGCGACATGCGTGCCGTGACCGTAGTCGTCGTACGGCGCCTGCCGTTCGTTGACGAAATCGACGAATCGATCGACGCGCTGCCTTCCCGTGGACGCATCGCCGAGATCGTCGTGCCACGACGTGACGCCCGAGTCGATGATCGCGATGCCGATCCCGGCGCCGTCGTAGCCCGACTCCTCGCGCACCGCTGTCGCGCCAACGGTCGTGCCGGTCCGCTCCATCGCGCCGGCAATCGCGCGATCGAGCGACACGTGGGCGACCAGGGGATTGGCCGCGACGAGCGGCAGCGCGGCATTCGGCAGGTCCGCTGAGACAGCGCCGATGATCGGCAGCGAGCGGCCGATCGTTCCGCCAAGCTGAATGACGAGCGCACGAACCAAGGGCAGCGACGCGACGCTCGTGGCGCGCGCGATGACACGCGAGCGGCCGGTGAGCATCGACACGCGGCGCTGCAGAAAGGGATCGAGTTTCGGAAGCCAGCTCGCGGTCAGCCCGATTTGCGCGGACGTCGGAGATCCGAGTGCGGCGACGAACAGGAGTGCGGCAAGGAGTCGACTGAGTCGACGGCCCTGGAACATTGGCATCTATCAGGCAATTGAGATGCCTCGGCGGATCGACCGTCGCGGGTGGATAAGGTGCTGCGAGTCAAAGCGTTGGCGAGCCCATCGATGACGATTGGGACGCGCGGCGAGTACCGTTTCAGAACGTGCGTAACAATTCTTACATTGCCGTGTGCGATCACAAGATCGTCAGCCACTCATTGAATTCTGTACACGGTCGACTCGTTCGTCAGCGCCGCCTGGACTCGCGCGGCGGTGAACGGGACGGTGCGCAGGCGAACGCCGGTGCGTCCGGGAATCTGAGAATCGGATAGCTCGCCCAGTCGACGCTCGTGACGTGCGATCGATCGAAGGTCACCTCTTCGTGCATGGTCCGGCTGATCGTCTGGACGATGCACCCTTAGACCTGATTCTTCATAGGCTCCTTCGGATTCGTGGATCCTGGCGCCGATATCGATGAAAAAGGATGCGAATCGTTCTTGATCCCGCTCATCCGCGTTGCGAGAATGTGCGGCCAGCCGCCGCCTACCTGTGCGTGCCAGCGCGTCAGCGTCAGGGGGTTTACGTTGAGGACCTCGTCATACGTTGGCCCAGTCGCGCTTCTCGTCAGCCTCGTCTTTGCGTTTCACGCGTTCGCTCAGCAAGGTCAGCAGGGCGCACAGCCGGTCGACGGCCTGACGCCCGCGCAGAACCTCGCCTTTCAGGAAGGCCGGCGCACCTTCGCGAAGAACTACCGCATCGCGGATGGACTCGGACCGGTCTTCAACGATGAATCGTGCGCAGACTGCCATCGCGGCGGCACGACCGCGAGCAACCGCACCGTCTCGCGCTTCGGGCGAATCACCAACGGCGCGTTCGATCCGCTGCCGGAGCTCGGCGGCTCGCTCATTCAGTCGCGCGGCATCGGATCGATTACGACGCTCGACGGGACGTTCAACTTCGTGGGCGAGCGAATTCCACCGGTGGCGAGCATCGGCGCGACCAGGCGAACGACGTCAGTGCGCGGGCTCGGCTTCGTCGATGCCGTGCCCGATGAGACGTGGTTCGCGATCGCACGATCGGAGGCGGCGGCAAACGACGGCACCGCCGGACGCGTGCACATCGTCGTTGACATCGCAACCGGCAGGGCGGTCGTGGGGAAGTTCGGCTGGAAGGCGCAGGTGCCGAACCTCTTTCAGTTTTCCGCCGACGCGCTGCTGAACGAGATCGGGATCACCAACCCGTTGTTCCTCGACGAGACGTGTCCGCAGGGCGACTGCATGACGCTGGCGTTCAATCCGACGCCTGCGCTCAACGACGACGGCCGCGACGTGGCCGCGCTCAGTGATTTCCAGACGATGCTCGCGCCGCCGGCGCGCGGCGCCATTACCGACGAGGCGCTGTCCGGCGAAGTGCTGTTCCATCAGATCGGATGCGGCAGCTGTCATCGCGCGTCGATTCAGAGCGGACCGAGCCCGATCGCCGCGTTCAACCGCGCGACGTTCCATCCCTACTCGGACTTTCTCCTCCACGACATGGGGACGCTCGGCGACGGCATCGCGCAGGGACAGGCGACCGGCCGCGAGATGCGGACCGCGCCGCTGTGGGGACTACGCAACGCGAACCGTCTCCTGCACGACGGCGGCGCGACCACGATCGAGGCGGCGATTCAACGCCACGACGGTCAGGCGCGCCCTGCCCGCGACCGGTTCGCCGCGCTCGATGCCGACAGCGTCGCGCTGCTGCTCGCGTTTCTGCGATCGCTGTAAGCGGCGGCCCTATCGCGTCTGTGGACTTCCGGATTCGATGAACCGATCGATGGCGGACCAGTACCCGTCCGCGTCGTGCGGCGTGGCGTCGTTGTGATCGGTGCCGGCGATCGTGAAGAACGACTTCGGTCCTTCCAGGCGCTCGAACAGCGCGCGTCCGAGAGCGAAGGGAATCACGCGATCGCGATCGCCGTGCATCACCAGGACCGGCGCGCGCACGCCGCGCATCAACGCGGCGGTTGGAAAACGGTACGACGAGAACGGCGTCAAGAGGACGAGCAGCGGCGATGAACGCACGACCGCCCGGGCGTCTGGAAAACCGGATTCGAGGACGATGCGGTCCGGCGCTTTCACGCTCGCCGCATAGGCCGCCATCGTCGTGCCGAGCGATCGTCCCCAATACACGATCGGCGTGCGCGGATCGCGATCGCGCCAGGCGCGATCGAGCGCCGCGTCGACATCGCGATACAGTCCGCGCTCGCTCGGACGTCCGGTGCTCAGTCCGTAGCCGCGATAGTCGACGGCCAGCACCGAATAGCCGCGTCGCGGCAGCGCCGCCAGAATCGGCGCCCAGACCGACAGGTTCCCGCCGTTGCCGTGAAAGTAGACGATGAACGCGCGCGGAGATTCCGCCGGCAGGTGCCACGCGTGCAGCCGCTCGCCGTCGGCGGTCGCGATCGTCAGCGCCTCGAACCGCTGACCGAAATCGCCCGGCGTGACGTCTTCGCCCGAGGTCGGGAAGAAGGCGAGTTGCGGCTCGACGGCGCGGACGACGAGCGTCAGCACTGCGGCCAGCACCACCGCCGCGATCGCCCAGACAACCGCCGTCCACATCACACGCGAGTGGGCCATAATCTAGCGGAATCTTCCAGTCCGTTCGTATCGGGACGATGATGACTTCGGCGAGCCCACCATGACCACCGAACGCCGACTATTCACGGCCAGCTGTATTGCGCTGGTCGCGACCGCGATGTCGTTTGCGATCCGCGGCGACATCATGGGCGATTTCGAGCGGCTCTTCGCCCTGAGCAAGACTGACGTCGGCTGGATCGCCGGCGCCGCGTTCTGGGGCTTCGGCTTCTCGATTCTGTTCGGCGGGCCGCTCTGCGATCTGCTCGGCATGGGGACGATCCTGCGCATGGCCGCCGTCGGGCACATCGGCGGCGTGATGGCAACGATTGCCGCGCCGAATTTCGCCGTGCTCTTTACCGCCACGCTCGTCATCGGGATCGCCAACGGTCTGGTCGAAGCCGCAATCAATCCGCTCGTCGCCACGATTTATTCCGGTGACAAGACGCGGCGGCTCGTGGCCCTCCATGCCTGGTTTCCCGGCGGCATCGTCATCGGCGGCGTCCTGAGCTTTCTCTTCACGCAGATCGGTATCGGCTGGCAGGCGAAGATGCTGCTCATGCTCGTGCCGTCGGTCATCTACGCGGTCCTGTTCGCGCGCGAGACCTTTCCGCCAACCGAACGCGCCGCGGCCGGCGTGCCCTTCGGCGACATGTTCAAGGAGATCCTGCGCCCGCTGTTCCTGGTGATCTGGATCTCGATGTGGCTGACCGCGGCGACCGAGCTCGGTCCTGGTCAATGGGTGAGCAACATCTTCAACGACGTGATGAAGAGCTCCGCGCACGCCGGCATCCTGGTGCTCGTCTGGGTGAACGGCATCATGTACTTGATGCGGCAGTTTCTCGGAGATGCGGCGCATCGCGTCTCGCCGGTTGCGCTCATCGCCTCGACCGCGGTCGCCGCCGCCGTCGGACTGTTTCTCTTCGGCTCGGCGACCACGCCGGTGACGGCGTTCGCCGCCGCGGCGCTCTTTGCCGCCGGCACCGCGTTCTGGTGGCCGACGATGCTCGGGATTACGTCGGAACGGTTTCCACGCGGCGGCGCGCTGCTCCTGGCGATCGTCGGCGCAAGCGGAGCGTTTTCGACCGCCATCGCCGGCCCGATCATGGGCTGGATCAACGATACCTACGGCGCGAACCGCGTCCTGTCGATCTGGGCGATCCTGCCGGTCATGGTCGCCGTGATCTTTACCGGCATCTACCTGACCGACCGGGTCCGAGGCGGATATCGCATCGAGCACATCGATCGCAAGACCGCGCCCGCGGCCACGCCGACCCTTGGACACGCTCAGGGTCGCCCCGAGCGGAGTCGAGGGGCGTGAACCTCGATCGCCTCACGTTCCCGATTGTTCAGATCTCGCTCGACGTCACGTCGATCGACGAGGCGATCGAAACCGCGGCGATCGCGGTCGCCGCGGGTGTGGATTGGCTCGAGGCCGGCACGCCTCTGCTCCTCGCCGAAGGGCTCCACGCCGTGGAACGGCTGCGCGATCGTTTTCCCGATCATCCAATCGTCGCCGACCTGAAGACGATGGACGGCGGCTATCTCGAGACGGAGATGATGGCCAAGGCGGGCGCGAATCTCGTCGTGGTGATGGGCCGTGCCCACGAAGCGACGATCCGCCGCGTCGTCGATGCCGGGCGCGACTTCGGCGTCAAGGTGATGGGGGACAATCTGGCCGCTGACGATCGCGTCGCGTGCGCACGATGGATGGAAGATCTCGGCGTCGATTTCATCGTCCATCACATCGGCTACGATGAGCGGCGCATGGTGAAAGGGCTGAGCCCGATGGACGAGCTCGACGCGGTCGTTCGTGCCGTGTCGATCCCGGTTCAAGCCGTGGGTGGACTGTCGATCCGGCAGGCGATCGAGTGTCCGTCGCGCGGCGCGCCGCTGGTCGTCCTCGGCGCACCGCTGGTGATCGACGCCGACGAGTTCAAGCCAGCGGCGGGCGCCACGCTGGGCGACGCGCTCGGCAAGATCTGCCGCGAAATTCGGCAAGGCCGTCGCGAGTCACAACAAGTCCGCTCGCGGTGAGCCCTTCGGCTCGCTCAGGATGCACTTGTCGAACCACGAGCAAGCGGCGCAGTCAGCGGTCGTTCAGTACGCACTCGAACCGCTCGCCGTCGAATTGCGCGAGATCGCAGTGCCGGAGATCGGCGCCGACGACGTGCTGCTTCGTGTCGGCGCCGTCTCGGTCTGCGGTTCCGACGTGCATCAGGCGTACAACACGCATTCATGGCGCGTGACGGTGCCGGTGGTGCTCGGTCACGAGTTCGCGGGGACTGTCGCTCGAGTCGGACGCGCGGTGAAAGCTTTCCGCGAAGGCGATCGGGTCGCGTCGGAGACGGCCGCGGACGTGTGCGGCGACTGCGTGCTCTGCCGAACCGGCCGCTACAACCTGTGCCCGCATCGCAAAGGTTTCGGCTACGGGATCGACGGCGCGATGGCATCGTTCGTCAAAGTCCCGGCGCGCTGCCTGCATCGCATTCCCGATTCGCTGCCCTTCGAGCTCGCCTGTCTGGCGGAGCCGCACGCGGTCGCATTCAACGCGATGTGCGTCAACTCGATCATCCGTCCGGGCGATCTCGTGGTGGTGCTCGGTCCCGGTCCGATCGGACTGCTATGCGCGCGGATGGCGGCGCTCTCCGGCGCGAATCCGTTGGTCGTCGTCGGATTGTCGAGCGACGCGCCGCGCCTCGAGACCGCGATGCGCCTGGGCGCCACCCACGTCGTTGATGCCGGACGTGACGACGTCGAGCGTGTCGTGCGCGGCCTGAATTCACTCGGCGCGGATCTCGTCTGCGACGCATCGGGCGCGAGCCGGCCGCTCGATCTCGCGCTCAGGCTGGCCCGCCCCGATGGCCAGGTGACGAAGGTCGGATGGTCGCCGGATCCGGTCGCGATCGACGTCAATCCACTCGTCCAGAAGAACATCCGCCTGCAGGGATCGTTCAGCCACAACTTCCCGATCTGGGAACGCGTCATCCATCTGCTCGATCGCCGCCTCACGCTCCCTGATGCGATCGTCGGCATGACGTCGCCGCTCGAAGGGTGGCGCGAGGCGTTCGCGGCGATGCACGAGGGCCGTGTCATCAAGTCGGTTCTGATCCCGTGAGCATGCTGACCGGCAAAATCGCAGTCGTGACCGGCGCGACCTCGGGAATCGGCCGCGGCATCGCGGAGCATTTCGCGGCGCTCGGGGCGAACGTCGTCGTCCACGGACGCGAGCGCCCCGGGGAAGAAGGCGACGGCCAAGAGACGGTCCGCCGCGTCCGGGCGGCCGGCCGCGAGGCGGAGTACGTCGACGGCGATCTCACGAAGGAGGACGTCTGCCGCGGGCTGATTCGCTTTGCCGTGGAGCGGTTCGGCGGCCTCGACATCCTCGTCAACAACGCCGGCGACACGAGTCGCGGCGATCTCGAACACATCGCGGTCGAGCGCTGGGACACGATCATCGCCGTGAACCTGCGCGCGCCGTTCATCCTGCTGCAGGAATCGATCGCGCCGATGCGGGCGCGCGGCGGCGGATCGATCATCAACATCGGATCGATCCTGGCGTACGTCGGCGAGCCGAAGCTCGGCGCCTATTCGGTATCGAAGGGTGCACTGATGACGCTCACCAGGAACGCGGCGTCGCTCCTGAACCGCGACAAGATTCGCGTCAACCAGATCAACGTCGGCTGGACGCTCACCGAAGGCGAGCGGAGGGTGAAGCGGGAACAGGAAGGGAAGGGCGACGAGTGGATCGCGGAGGCGATCGCCACGCGCCCCTTCGGCCGGCTGCTCGCGCCGCAGGACATCGCCTACGCCGCCGCCTACTTCGCGTCGAGCGAGAGCGAGTGCGTGACGGGCAGCGTGCTCGACCTCGAACAGTACCCACCGGGCGCGCTCGCAAACTCATAGCGGCGACCTTCACCCGCGAAAGGCAGGCCACGAAGGCACGCCCTTCGACAAGCTCAGGGCGAGCGCTCGTGGTGAGCCTGTCGAACCACGTGTCTTCGTGCCTTCGTGGCGGCTTTTCTCGGGTGAAGATCGTTGCAATCTATGGCTGCGACTCGGCGATCAATCGCTTGTAGACCTCGCGCGCGTGGTCGTAGGCGTCGCGCGCCGCGGCGCGCTCGGCCGGTCTGATCGCCGGCGCCTTCTGCGTCCAGCACTGGTTCACCGCCGTCAAACACCACTCGGCGCTGCGGCGTGACGCGCGAATCGGCTTGTCGCCGACGATCGCGAACACCGGGTTCGTGTGAGACGACGAGAGGATGCGGACCGCGATCCAGCTGCTTCTCTCGATGGGTACGTCGAACACGACATCGCGGATCTGTCCGTCGGCCGGCACGTTTCTCGTCGCGACCACGCCGCCGTTGACGACGAGCTCCACCGGAACCTCGCGCGTGTTCGCGATGCGCGCCCGCTCGAGATCCCAGTACGGCTGCAGATCGCCGCTGCGGTTTCTGATGCTCTCGTTCGGCAGCGGATCGAGATAGGCGGCGACGCGCACCTGCGCCTTGACCGTTCCCGCCGCGCTCATCTTGATCTCGCTGCCATCGCGGCCGACGCCGGCGCCGTTGACCGTGAAATCGATCAGGTGACTCTTTCCGTCGGACACGTAGCTGCGGCCGTCGCGCAGGCCGTTCAACCACGCCGGAAAGGTGAGGCCGCCGTCGATCTTCGAATAGGTCCGGCCGATGCCGACGCGGGCGTCGTAGATGCACGGAAAGTCGGTCTCGCCCGCGATCCGCGTCCGGAAGCCGACGTTCAAGGTGTGATACCAGATGCTCAGCTCCGCCACCGTCGGCGTATCGACGGTCGAGATGAAGTCGACCGCGTTCGGATGCGTGACGTCGACGATGTACTCGTTGGCGCCGATGCCGTCGAAGGCGGGCATGTCGAAGCTGGGGACCGCGCGATCCTGCACCTGAAGACCCCACCCCGAATGCGCGAATCCGACGACGGCGCCCTGCGACTTCGCCCATGTGAGAATCGGCAGATTCCACGACGGCCAGTCTTCGATCCGGTGCGTCGCCGGATAGTCCTGATCCTTGAGGCCGAGCAGTACGAGATGACCGGAGTGGCTCGATGGAAACCCGGAGACCTCGAGGTCGTAGTGCATCCGGCGATCGGTTTTCGACAGCGGGTTGTCTTCACCGGTGAAGAATTGTTTTTGATAGTAGTAGCAGGGCCCCCACGTCAGCACCGAGCCGACGTTGAGCGACTCGCCGAGAATCTGCCGCATCATGTCTTCCGGCAGCACACCTTCGGTCGGGTTCTGATAATGCGAGCAGCCGGCGGCGTGGATGTGATGGTCGCCGGAGTACCAACCCAGCTTCAACGGATCGATCCACCGCTCGAGCGTCACGGCGAGCTCGTTCGCGCCGCGCGCCTGTACGCGAAGGTCCCTGGTTTGGGTCAGGTACTCGGGTCCGCCGGTCGCGATCACCGTATACCGCCCTTCGGGCAGGCGAATGCTTTCTCCGTCGGCGCGGTAGATCTGCGGCTGAAACGGAAAGTCCGGCGCGAGCCGCTTCGACTGGTTCGGATAGACGCGGCCGAAGCCGTCGCGAATCAGCAGCGATGCGACTGCCGGCTTGCCGTTCTCGTCGCGCACGCGGATCGGCACTGCCGGCGCGGCGAGCGCCGTGAACAGAATCGAAATGTCGTTCCGGTAGCCGACGTCCTGCGTGCCTTGGCCGACGTTGAACGCGAGCTGTGCCGATCGCTGACCGCTGTCGCGGCTGAAGATTTCGAGGAGCACGTACTCGACGGCGAGACCGGTGAGGCGGCGCGGCATCGGCGGCTTGTCGTACAACGAGATGCCCGCCCATCGCTCCCGCACCTCACGCGTCGTCAACGCCGAAGCTGGCTCCGGCGAGCCATTCGATCTGATGAAGACGTCGCCGTGGTTCGGACTCTCGACGCGAAGCGGCGCGGTCACCTTCGCCTCGTTGAGCACCTTGACGAGAAAGAGCCGCGAGCCACTCTCGACCAGTTCCGGTTTCGCCGGACCGACCTCCACGCTGACGCGGCTCTCCGGATTGATGCGAACCGTCGCCAGCACGTACTTGTCCAGCGCCGACTGAATCTGCTGAACGCCTTCTTCCTCGTCGGACGCCGCGATGGCCGCGTCGATCGAACGGCGATCGTCGGCGGCCAGCGGCTGCCCAAGAGCGGTGAGCGTGGTGTCGAGACGACGCGCCTGCTGGGCGAGCGGCTGCAGAGGTGCGCTCGGCCGCGGGACTCGCGGCGCGCCCGACGGCTGGATCGCCGCGAAGACCGAGACATCGAGAACCACGGCGGCGACGCAGGCAACGATGAATCTGGTGAAGCACATGACGCGGGGCAGCCTAACATATCGCGGTGCCTCCGCGGCCTCGCATCAGCGTCTTCCCGAAGTGCTATTTCGACGCGCTTTGCGGCGGCGCGATGGACTATGTCGCATGGATTCGATCGGCGGCGGCGCTCGGCGCCGAGGGGCTCGAGCACTACGACGGCTTCTTCCGCAGCCTTCGCGATGGCGACGTCGATCCGGTCGTCGCGGCCATGGCCGAGACCGGTCAGGTCAGCTCGATGTTGTGCTTCTCCCCGGATTTCACGCATCCGGAAGCGGACGAGCGCTCGCGTCAGATCCAGCGCCAGCGCGACGCGATCGACCTCGTTTGCCGACTCGGGACCAGGTTCTGCCGGACGCTCAGCGGACAGCGCCGACCCGGCCTCACGAGAGATGCCGGTATCGGGCGGACGGTCGACGGGCTGTGCCGCTCGCTCGAGTACGCGGAGCGGCGCGACGTCGTTCTCTGCCTGGAGAATCACTACAAGGATGGAACGTGGCAGTACCCCGAGTTCGCGCAGGCCGAGGACATCTTCCTGGAAATTCTCGACCGCGTTGATTCACCGCGGCTCGGCGTCCAGTACGATCCGTCGAATGCGATCGTCGGCGGCTACGATCCGATTCGTTTTCTGAAAGCCGTGATGCCGCGCGTGGTGACCGTGCACGCATCCGATCGGTACCTCGCCGCCGGCGCCACGATTGACGAATTGCGAGCGAGCGACGGCACGATCGGGTATTCAGACAAACTGCGTCACGGCGAAATCGGCCAGGGGTTGATCGATTACGACGCGATTTTCCAAATCCTCGCCGGTGCGAGATTCTCGGGTTGGATTTCGGTCGAAGACGGCATGAACGGTCTCGACGAGCTAAACCGATCGATCGCGTTCCTGCAGCACAAGAGGGATCAGTACTATGCGGACAGCAGCGAGTAAGGATTCGGGATGCGGGATGCGGGATTTGATCATCAAATCCCGAATCCCAAGTCCCAAATCCCGACCGGTTCACCCTCGGATGTTCCACTGCGCCATCGTTCTCCTCGCGCTGCTGATTCCCCGCCTGGCAGTGGCTGCATCGGTGCCGCTCGATCTGAGCGGCGTCAGACCGGGACCGATCAGCGTCACGCGCACCGACGACTCGGTGACGATCACCTGGCCCGACGAGACGGGGAAGCCGTGGACGGCGACCTTCTCGCTCGACCCCGCACAGCCGCTCGTCACATCCATCAGCGGGGGCGGCGAGGCGGTCGTCCGCAGCGCGCGGCCGTTCTATCAAGGTGAAACCGGCAAGCGGCGCGGCGGCTGGTACGCCTTCTTCGACGATCCGACGACGCACCCTGACGGCACGCGTCATGTGCAGAGCACGTGGCAGTTGCGGAGCGCGTCCGCGCGAAGCGTGGGCGAACGCGTCGAGATCGTGTTCGACGGGCTGCGTATGGGCAGCTTCGACGGCGGGCTGTCGTACTCCTTCTATCCAGGCAGCCGTCTCGTCCAGCAGGAAGCGGTGATGACCACCTACGACGCCGACGTCGCGTACTACTACGACGCGGGCCTCGACTTCGCCGCTCCGTCCGATCGAACGCCGGGCAACAACATGCGCAGCGGCATTGCGTACTACGACACTGAAGGCGTGCTGAAGCAGATCACGTCGAACGGATTGCAAGCCGAACGCGTCACCGTGCAGGCGCGCTATCGCACGCTGGCGGCGAAGACAGGCGGCGGCAGCGTCGCGGTCTTTCCGGCGCCGCACAAGTATTTCTTTCCGCGCGACTTCACCTCGAATCTCGGATTCGTCTGGTATCGGTCGTGGCGCGGACGTGTGTCGCTCGGCATCCGCCAGCATCGCGACGAGAACTGGCAGTACTACCCGTGGATGAACGCGCCGCCCGGAAAGGCGCAGCGGATGAGCGTCTTCTTTCTCGTGTCGTCAGGCGCGCCGGACACGGCGCTCGCGCAGGTCCTTCGCTACACGAACAGCGATCGCTTTCGGGCGCTCGACGGCTACAAGACGCTCAGCACGCACTGGCATCTCGCCGACACCGTCCAGGCGATGGCCAACGGCTTCGACTGGACGCCGCCGTTCAAGCCGGTGCTGAAGGCGATGGGCGTCGACGCGTCGATGATCATGGACTTCCACGGCGACGGCCATCCGGACAATCTCACCGAGCTGCGTCTCGACGAACTGCATGCCTACTTTCGCGCGCTCCGCGCGCAGTCGGATTCGGGGTTCCTGCTGATTCCCGCCGAGGAAGCGAACGTCCACCTCGGCGGCCACTGGACGCTCGTCTTTCCCAAGCCGGTGTACTGGTTCATGGATCGGCCGAAGGAATCGAAGGACGCGTCGTTCATCTCGCAGCATCCCAAGTACGGAACCGTCTACAGCGTCGCCAACGCGAAAGAGATGCTCGATCTCGTACGGCGCGAAGGCGGCTACATGTACCAAACCCATCCGCGGACGAAGGGATCGACCGGATACCCGGACAAGATTCTGTCGACCGACTACTTCCGCGACGCCAGCTATCTCGGCGCCGGCTGGAAGGCGCTGCCGTCGGACCTGTCGGCGCCGCGTCTGGGCGATCGTGCGTTCGATCTGATCGACGAGTTGAACAACCAGGGACTGCACAAGCGCCTGCTCGGCGAAGTGGACGTCTTCCAGTTCGACCACACGCACGAGCTCTACGCGCACATGAACATCAACTACATCAAGCTCGATCGTCTGCCGTCGTTCGATCGTTGGGGCGAGGCGCTGGCGCCGCTGGCTTCAGGCGACTTCTTCACCACTACCGGCGAAGTGCTCCTGCCTCAGGTCGACCTCGCCGCAGCGTCCGCGTCCGAGATCGTGGCGAACGTTCACGCGCTGTGGACGTTTCCGTTGAAGTTCGCGGAGATCGTCTGGGGCGACGGCCAGACGACGCGTCGCGAGACGATCGCGCTGGACGCGGCGCGCGAGTTCGGCGACCAGCGATTCACCTGGAAAGCGAAGGCGAACGGGTGGAAGTGGGCGCGCGTCGCGGTGTGGGACGTCGCCGGCAACGGCGCGTTCGTGAATCCAGTGTGGCGGCCGTAGATTCAGAGTTCTTTGTACATGAACGTCGCGGGTTCGAGCTGCGGCGTCAGCGACCCGCGGGCGTAGCGCGGAATCACGCCGACGGTGACGTAGCCGAGCGACTGATAGAGCGATTCGGCGTAGCTGCCGGTCCACGTGTCGAGCGTCAGCAGCGTCTTGCCTTCCGACTGCGCCACGCTCTCGAGCGCGATCATCAGCGCGCGCGCGATGCCGCGGCGCCGGGCGTCGGGATGGACGAGCATCTTGAGCACTTCGGCGCGATGCTTTTGGTTGGGCGGTGTGGACAGATCGAGTTGAACGGTGCCGACGATCCGCGTACCCCAGCGCGCGACCAGGACGCGCCGCGTACCGGCGCGGACACCCGGCAGCACCTTGTCGCGCCAGAACGCGCGTGCCTCGTCGAGCTCGAACGGCACGATGAAGCTGACGCCGGCGCCGTCGTAGACCACGGCATGAAGGATGTCGGCGAGCATGTCGATCTCATCCTCGAGCGAGATGACGGGATGATCGGGCCGCCAATCTTCGATCGCGGTATCGACCAGGGAGGGCATGTGGAGATGCTATCGCAATGAGCGGCCGTCGCGCTGCCGCGCGCGAGCAGAAAATCACCTTCGACACCGTTCGCAAGATTGGCCTCGCGCTGCCCGATGTCGAAGAGGGCACGATGTACGGCGCGCCGGCGTTGAAGGTTCGCGGCAGCATGTTCGCCTGCGTGCCGACTCACAAATCGGCCGAGCCGGACTCGCTCGTAATCCGCATCGATTTCGATCAGCGCGACGCGATGCTGGCCGAAGATTCCAAGACGTACTATCTCAAGGACCATTACGTCGGGTATCCGTGCATCCTCGTGCGGCTGAATCGCGTCCACGCCGACGCACTGCGAGATCTCCTGGCGACGGCCCATCGCTACGTGGCGTCGCGCGCGAAGCGGCGGACCTCACCAGCGAAGCGCCGATAGCGCGCCGCCGACGGATGCTTTATAGTCCGCGCGTACAAAGAAGGAGTGCGTCATGCGGATCGTTTTCCGGATCGCCTTCGCATGCGTGCTGGCGGCCACGCTGTTCTCGTCGATCGCGCTCCGCGCACAACAACGTCAACAGGGCCAGCCAGGCGGCAGCGAGCGCTCGGGTCCGGCACAGCCGCCGCTGTGGCTGCCGGATGACGAATACCTCAGATGGCCGCTGCCGGCGTCGGAGCAGCCGTACGCGAGATTGAGCGGCCGCCGAATCAAGGGCTACATCGACGAGATCACCGCGATCTCGCGGAAGAGCCGTGACGACCGCCATCAGTACTGGGGCCGCATCACCGGGACGCCGTACGACAAGATGACGACCGACTGGGTGGCCGGCCAGTTCCGCCGCGTCGGCCTCGAGCAGGTGCGCATCCAGGAATTCAGCGATCTGCCGCCGCAGTGGTTTCCGACTTCCTGGGAAGTGATCGCGACGGCCGCGGGCCAATCGATCCCGCTGACGACAGCGTTCCCGATCTATCACTCTGCCGGCATCAGTGCGACCGAGCTGGAGCCGGTGTGGGCCGGCCTCGGGCTGCCCGCCGACTTCATCGGACGCGACGTCAAAGGCAAGGCGGTCATCGTCTACGGTATCCCCACGCCTGGCGGGCGCTCCGATTCGGCGCTGACGAATGGATCGATCAAGCGCGCCGAAGAGGCCGGCGCCGCCGCGCTGTTCATCATCCTCGGCATTCCCGGCAACGTGACCAACCAGCCGACCGGCGGCGATGCCGACCCGGCGAAGATGCCGGTGATGATGCTCGGCAACGAGGACGGGACCGCCGTCCGCGAAATGATCGAGAAGTCCCGGTCACCCACACTGCGCATGCGACTCGACGTCGAGATGCGCACCGGATTGAAGACGGCGAGCGTCTGGGGCGTGCTCCCCGGCATGAGCGACGAGAACATCGCCGTGATGGCGCACACCGACTCGTTCTTCGAAGGGGCGATGGACAACGCGTCGGGCATCGGCACGATGATCGAGCTCGCCGAACACTACGCGCATCTGAAGAAAGCCGACCGCCGCCGCACGATGATCTTCTTCACGAGCTCGGCGCACCATTCACCGTCGGGCGAGAACGCCGGCCTGCGTTGGATCCACAACAACATGCAGGCGATGTTCGCGAAGACGGCGCTCGTCGTGAACTGCGAGCACACGTCGCAGGTGCAGACGTATCTCGTCGGCAACAGCCTCGTCGGATCGAACACGGTCAGCGCGCGGCGCTGGTTCGTCGGGGGCAGCGACGAGCTCAAAGCGATCGTCGCGCGCAGCTTCAAGACGTTCGGCATCGCCGTCTATTCGCGTCCGGAGGCCCGTCCCGGCGGTGAGCTCGGCGTGGTCTTCAACGACGCGCCCAGCTTCCACATCATCGACCACGCGATCTACCACACCGACCTGGATACGGCCACGCTCGTTCCCGAGTCCGGTCTCGAAGCCGCGGTCCGCGCGTTCGCAAAAATCATCGACGAGGTGAACACAGTCGACTTGAACCATCTCAAAGCCCCGCGGGCCACGAGTCAGCAGCGATAGCGTCGATTTCGCAATCCGTTTCGGGACAAGGAGAGGGCGCCATGATCCAGCGTGCGATTGGCATCATCCTGACGGCGTTCGTGACGGCCACCGGTATCGCGTCGGCGCAGAACATCACCTCCTCCAGCATCGACGGAGTGGTCACCGACCAATCCGGCGCAGCGCTGCCCGGCGTGACGATCACGGCGAGCAGTCCGGCGCTGCAGCTGCCGCAGATCGTCACCACCAGCGACGCGCAGGGCTTTTACCGCTTCAAGGACATCCCGCGCGGCACGTATCAGCTCCGCTTCGAGCTCCAGGGCTTCGATCCGCTCGTTCGTGAGGGGCTGGTCGTCAACGCCGGCTTTGCGGCGCGCGTCAACGTCTCGTTGTCGGTCGGCGCGCTGCAGGAAACCGTCACCGTCAGCGGCGCGAGCCCCGTCGTCGACTTGACGACGACGCGCGGCGGCCAGAACGTGTCGACGGATTTGATCACGATCGCGCTGCCGGGACTGAAGCAGATGGCCGATGTCATCGGCATGACACCCGGTCTTCACTCGACCGACGGCTACAAGCCGGGCGCGATTGGATTGAACGGCCGCTCGCGCTTCAACACCTACGGCATCGACAGCGGCAACACGAACGTCACGATCATGGTCGACGGTTTCAAGATCATCGCCAACTCGCAGCCCGATTTCGCGAACACCATCGAAACCGACGTGAAGACCTACGGCAACAGCGCCGAGGTGAAGGAGGCGGGCGCGCTCATCAACATGGTGACGAAGTCAGGCGGCAACGACTTCCGCGGCCGGTTGAGCGAGGGCTACATGCGTCAGCCGCGCGGGAATCTGTCGCCCGAGCTGACCGCGCGAGGCCTCACCGTCGGCACGTCGCTGCAGTATCACAACGATTTCAGCGCCGATCTCGGCGGCCGCATCGTCCGCGACACGCTGTGGTTCTTCGGATCGTTCCGCGATCGCCGCAACGAGACGACGCGGCCCGGGCTGGTGCTGAATCCCGGACCCGACGGCGTCTACCTGACGGGCGACGAGCCGGCCGCGTTTCCGCAGTCGAGCCTGAGCAACCCGACCATCAAGGGCTCCTACCAGGCCACCCGGAAGTATCAGGTGATCGCCGACTACGCGCGGGAGGTCACCAACAGCGACGCCGACTATCAGAAGACGATCTTCGGCGCGCAGTCGACGGCGAATCCCGACTTCACGCACATCGCGTTCGAAGCGACGCAGGTGTTTCGCTGGGCGCCGACGCGATGGAAGTTCGAGTTCAAGGGCACGCCGAACAATCATCTGCTCTTCGATGCGCAGTTCGGCCGCTCGACGTACCTCCTCGATTACACCGAGCAGCCGATGTGCGGCACGTCGGTGCCCACCTACGATCGCAACACGCTGATGCTGACCGGCTGCGGCATCCAGCAGCAGAGCGATTTCTTGATGTGGGTCGGCGACGCGAGTCTCACCTACGTGCCCTCGAGCTTCCTTGGCGGCAACCACGAGTTCAAGCTCGGATATCAGCTCTCGATGCGCGACATCACCGGCAACTCGCTGGTGCGGCCGAACGGCAACTACGCGTTGATGTTCGATGTCGTCAACGGTGTGCCGCACCAGCCGAGTCAGTTCGAGACGGCCAACGCGCCCGTCGAACCGGACAACTGGGACAACGTCTACTCGGCGTACTTCGCCGATCAATGGCGGCTCGGCCAGCGCCTCACGTTCAATCTCGGCGTTCGCTACGATTACCAGCACTCCTACGTGCCGGAGCAGACGAGGCCGGCAGGCCCGTTCGCCGCGGCGGCGACGTTCCCGCGCGTCGAGGTCGGCCGATGGGGGCACTTCGGGCCGCGTGCGGCGGTCGCGTGGGACGTGACCGGGCGAGGCCGGACGGTGCTGAAAGCGTCATACGGCTGGTTCAACAGCGAGGCGGCGATCTCTGCGGACTACAACCAGTACACGATCTTCACCACCGACTACCGCTGGCACGATCTCAACGGCGACGGCAAGTACCAGCCGGGCGAAGTCAACCTCGATACCAACGGTGCCGATTTCATCAGCACGACCAGCGCCGCGAACGCGCGCATCAACCCGGATCTGCGCCTGTCCCACGTCCAGGAGATGAGCGCGTCGCTCGAACACGAGCTCGCGCCGAACCTTGCCGTGCGCGGGCTCTTCGTGCAGAAGCGGGTCGGCGATCAGTACTCGACGATCAACGTGCTCCGCCCCTACAGCGCCTACAACATTCCGATCCCGAGGACCGATCCGGGGCCGGATGGCGTGCTCTTCACCGCCGACGACGCTGGTCCGGTGACGATCTACGACTACGATCCCGCCTATCGCGGCGCCAACTTCGTCGGCAACCAGGCGACGAATCGGCCCGAACGGCGGAGCGACTGGTTCAATTCGTACGAAGGATCGATCGCCAGGCGGCTGTCGGGAAGCTGGTCGCTGCTTGCCGCCTACACGGCGACGAAGTATCACCGCTGGCTGACCGGCGTGCCGACGAGTCCGAACGACCAGTTCTTCCCGCTCGACGACTCGTGGCGCTGGAACTTCAAGCTGAATGGCAACTACAACCTGCCGCACGATTTTCTCGTCGGCGGGATCATCGAGCTCGTCAACGGCAGCCTCGGTCAGCGCAGCTACGTCTTCCGCGCCACCGACGCCAGCGGCCCGCCGCTGCGCCAGCTCGCGTCGGCGACGATCCGCCTCGAGCCGTACGGGTCGCGGCAGGAGCCGCATCAGACGACGTTCAACGCGCGCGTCGCGAAGAAGCTGCGCTTCGGGCAGCGCGCGCTCAACCTCAGCTTCGACGTGTTCAACGTGACCAACTCGAACGCCATCACCGCGGTGAGCTACGTGTCCGGACCGAGCTTCGGGAGGGTGACGGACATTCTGCCGCCGCGCACGCTGAGGGCAGGGGCGACGTTCGACTTCTGATGAAAGCACGAAACCACGAAACGGAAACGTCGAAAAAGAAACCACGAAAAGAAACCACGAAAAAAGAAAAGAAAATTGGTTTCGAGGTTTCGTGGTTTCGTGCCGAAGAAGGGATGCCTCATGACTTGTAACCCACGATTGACGCTGTGCGGTGCGGCGGTGGCCTTGCTCATGATCGTCGGCGGCTTTCCCGAGCTCGCCTCGACGGCAGCGCGCGCGTCAGCCGCGGCGAGCGCGCAGCCGCCGGCGGCTTCCGACAAGCCGATGACGATGGCGCTGACCGGCGATTCGCTGATCACGCTCAAGCTCTCGGTGCACACCGATCCGCCGTTTCTGAAGATGATCGACCTGATTCGCGGCGCCGACGTGGCGTTCACGAACTTCGAGATGCTCCTCCACGACTACGAGCCGTATCCGAGCACGCAGAGCGGCGGCACCTACATGCGCGCCGAGCCGGCGATTGCGAAGGAGCTGGTGTGGGCCGGCTTCGACATGGTGGCGCGTGCGAACAACCACACCGGCGACTATGGGGTTGAGGGCGCGCGGCTGACGACGAAGTACCTCACCGAAGCGGGTCTCGTGCAGGCCGGCTTCGGGGAAAGCCTGCGCGAGGCGCGCGAAGCGAAGTTCCTCGACACCGACCGAGGACGAGTGGCGCTGATCTCGGTGGCCTCGACATTTCCGGATCCGAGCCGCGCCGGCGTGTCGTGGGGCGACACGAGAGCGCGGCCGGGTCTCAACCCGCTCCGCTTCATGACGACCAACGTCGTCACGCGGCAGCAGTTCGACGCGCTGCGCAGCGCGTTGACCGCGGTCGGACAGTTGGGCCGCGGCGGGCGCGGCGCCGATCCGAGCGCGACCGAGATGACCGCGTTCGGCCAGCGTTTCGTCGTCGGCGACAAACAGGAGACGCGCAGCGAGCCGCTCAAGGACGACCTCGACGGGATCGCGGCCGTCGTCAGGAACGCGAGCAAGGTCGCCGACTACACGATCGTCAACTCGCACACGCACGAGGGCGGTGCCGACCGCTACACGCCGCCGCAGTTCTTCGTCACCTTCGCGCGCGCGATGATCGACGCGGGCGCCGACGTCGTGACCGCCAGCGGCCCGCACGTGCTGCGCGGGATCGAGATCTACAAGGAGAAGCCGATCTTCTACGGCCTCGCCAATTTCGTCTTCGAGAACGAGACGCTGCTGCGGCAGCCGCCGGAGAACTACGAGCCGCTCGGGATGAAGCTGGAATCGGGCGCGGGTGTCGGCGATTTCAACGAGCGCCGATCCAACAACGACACGACCGGGTTCCCGGCCGACGCACGGTTCTGGGAGTCGGTGATCGCCATGCCGCGCTTCGCCGGCAAGAAGCTGACCGAGGTGAAGCTGTATCCGATCACGCTGGGATTCAAGAAGCCGCGGCCGCAGCGCGGCTGGCCGATGCTGGCGAACGCGGAGTTGAGCAGGAAAATCGTCGACGATGTCGTGAAGTTCTCCGCGCCGTTCGGCACGCGGATCGAGTTCAAGGATGGAATCGGCGTCGTCGGCCTGGGGGCGACTCGATCAGATCAGTGAGAACTCTGAATAATCGAGGTTCCCAGTTCGGCTGGCGTAACGTCTACCGCTCGTCCTGAGCCGGTCGAAGGACGAGCGCAGGGCTCGTGGTTCGACAGGCTCACCACGAGCGGTTCGACAAGCCACGAGTGGGTTCACGTTCGTCGCGACTCATGCGCGAACAGGACTAATCCGTTCAGGCAGATCCGCCGTCGAGGGCCACGCGCTCGGCTAGTGTTCGAATCAGTTCGCGGCCCACCTCGGTGAGCGACGGATCCTCCTGCAGGGTGCTCCCGAGCTCGGCGAGGCCGGGACGCATCCGCACGACGTGATCGCGCAGGACGTTCGCGACATTGCCGACAGCGGTGCCGTTCGCGAGGCATTCGCGGTAGAACAGCAGGACGTTGGCGAGCGCGTGATAGCGGCGCGCGCGGGTGTGATCCGCCGCTTCGGTGACCACCGGTCCGAGCGTGCACACCAGGTTGAAGTGCTGGTGGGCCGATTCGCGCACCAGCAGCGCGGCGAGCCGGATTGAATTGGCGGACGCCGCGAGCTGCACCAGACCAAGGTAGGCCTCGATGCTCCCGGCGTCGATCGCCGACTCGGTTCCGTCGAGCAGGACGACATCGCGAGCCACACGGCACACCCAGCGATGATACGAAGGCGCGTACGCCTCGAGCGACTCGAGCGCCGCCTTCACGAAGTCGATCTGATCGGGATCGATCGACTCGAGCGCGATGTTGACGTGAGGGCCGTCCGGAACCAGGTCCGACGATTCGAGCGCGCTGCGGGTGAGGAACCGGATCGACGCGCCGGACGCGCTCAACCGCGGCAGCCGCGTCGCGTAGGGAGCCGCGACGCTGGTGCGTGCCGCGTCGCCCGACAGCGGCAGCGTGCAGACGCGGTGGCCGTAGGCCGCGCGCATGGTGACCGTCACCAGGTTGCGATCGCTGTGAACGCTGATGCGATCGGCAGCCGGGAGCAGCAACGGTCCGCACCGCAGGCGAACCGGCGCGTCGAAGCCGAGGTCCCAGTCACCGGCGACGCCGCCCGACGACAGGTGCAGCGCCAGCGACGCGGCCGTGATCCGCGCGCGCGACGCCGCGATCGCCGGCGACGCGACGCATCGGAACGCATCGCCGAATGCCGGCTCGAACGCGAGATCCGCCGATCCGGCCGAGGCCGCCCATCGTTCGAGCAGCGCGACGACGCCGTTGCTCGCCGCCGCCACGGCATGACCGTGCCGCGCCACGAATTGATCGGTGATGCTGAACGCGTGTCTGAGAGCGATGCGTGCGAACAGCCGCTCGTCGGAGGCCGCCGACGGGCACGCGAGCGCCGCCGGTTTCGCGGCGGCCCATGACGGGGCGGAACCGTCGGTGAAAACCACGGGTCGATGCCGGCGCGTCATCGTCGCGGCCCACGGCGTTATCGGACTCCTCGCCGGATTTCGAAATGGGATCAGCGTGTTCCCTCCGGGCGCCTCGAGAACTCCACCTTGCCGCCGACGATCGTGTACAGGACCTCCGTCGACGGGATCTGATCTTCCGGAACCGTCATGATGTTCTTGGACAGCACGGTGATGTCGGCGAGCTTGCCGGGTTTCAGCGATCCTTTGATGGTCTCCTCGAAGCCGGCATACGCCGCGTTGATCGTATACGAGCGCAGCGCTTCGATACGGCTCATGCGCTGATCGGGATAGAAGACCGATCCGTCTTTCAGCTTGCGCGACACCGACGCGTAGAACGACGCGATCGGGCTGATGTCCTCGACGGGGGCGTCGGTGCCGTTGGCGATCGTCGCGCCGCTCTTCATCAACTTCTGCCACACGTAGGCGCCTTCTTCGGCGCGCTTCGGACCGAGACGCGCGAGGACGAAGACCGCATCCGAGGTGGCGTGAACGCCCTGCATCGACGCGATGACGCCGAGCTGGCCGAAGCGCGGGATGTCCCGCGCGCTCAGGTGCTGCGCGTGCTCGATGCGCCAGCGCAGCTGCCTGCCGTCCCTGTCCGGATGACGTTTGAAGGTCTCCTCGAAGATGTCGAGCACCTCGCGGTTGCCGCGATCGCCGATCGCGTGCACGCAGATCTGATAGTCGTTGATGACGGCCAGTTCCGCCGATCGGCGGACGTCCTCCAGCGAATCGGTGTTGAAGCCGCTCGTCGTCTGCAGGTCGGAGTACGGCTCGAGCATCCACGCGCCGCGCGATCCGAGCGCGCCGTCGACCGCGCGCTTGACGGCCCGGACCGTGAAGCGCTTGTCGCCGTAGTTGACGACGCGGTACTTCGGCATGTCGGAGGCGAGCTTGTCGGGCGTCTCGCGCAGCATCATCCAGACGCGCAGCGGGAGCTTCTTCTCGTCGACGACCTTCTTCATCAGCTCGATCGTCGCCGGCGGCGATCCGGCGTCGGCGACCGTGGTCAGGCCCTTCGACAGCGCCTCCTCGGACGCGAGCTGGATCTCGGTGCGGAGATCGGCGTCCACCTGGGCGCGGGTGCGCGTCGCGCGATCGCGCGCGAGCGCGTCGCCGACGATCGATTGCGCGCGTTCGTTGAAGAGTCCGGTCGGATTGCCGTTCTTGTCCTTGAGAATCTGTCCGCCGGTCGGATCAGGAGTCGTCCTGGTGACGCCGGCGACCTCCATCGCCTTCGCGTTGGCAAAGCCGGCGTGGCCGCTGGCGTGCGTCAGCCACACCGGATTGTTCGGCGAGACCTGGCTCAGCGCGTCGTGGAGCGGGAACCCTTCGACGTTGGGCGACGGCGCCGGCGTCCACTTCTCCTGATGCCAGCCGCGCCCGAGAATCCATTCACCCGGCTTCGCCTTCTTCGCCGCCTCGCCGACCATGCGGACGATCTCGTCCCAGTTCCTGGCGGGGGCGAGCTTGAGATTCCTCGCCGCCTGACCGACGCCGGTGAAATGGACGTGTGCATCGATGAGGCCGGGAACCGCCAGCGCCCCTTTCAGATCGATGACCTTCGTCGCCGAACCGATGTACGGCTGGATGTCCGACACGGATCCAACGGCGACGATCGTGTCGCCGCTGACCGCGATGGCCTCAGCCGAAGGCCGTGCGTCGTCGACGGTGACGATCGTGCCGCCGCGCAGGACGAGATCCGCCGGGCGGGGCTGCGCGCCGACCTCCGCGAGCGTTGCGGCGATGCAGACGAGCGCGGCCGCACACGCGCTTCGAACGAGGGCGACCATGGGATCCTCCCGCGTCAGCGCGCATATGATACCCGACTGAACGTGGCAGAATCTCCGCCGTGCGTGTTCTGATGCTTCTACTGGTGCTCGTCGCGGCCGCGTTCGTGCGGCCCGCGGCGCAGGAGCCCGGCCGGCCGGTCATGGGAATGGTCGACTCGCCGACGGTTACCGTCCTTCGCGGCCTTACCGTGCGCGAGTTCGAGAACGAGATGCAGCTGATGAACCAGGCGCTTGGCGTGGCGTGCGGGCACTGCCACGTGCCCCGCAACTTCGCCAGCGAGGACAATCCGCGCAAGGCATCGGCGCGCCGGATGGTGGAGATGACGCGCACCATCAACCAGCAGTTCTTTCCGGACTACCGCCCTCCCGAGGAGGCCTCGCGTCTCGGCAAAGTGACCTGCTTCACCTGCCATCAGGGGTTTGAGAAACCGAAGGCACCTGAATACTAAGTTCGCGGTCAAGACGGCACCTGGATATCTAGTATCCGGTCTCGGGCTGACCTCATCCGCGATATCAGGCCGTTTTTGGGTCGTCAGACCACTGGCGAGCTTGGGCGTCAGTCTTGATTCCAGTAACGACGCTTCGCATACAACGAATCGCGAATCTTCGTTACGAGGAGAGCTCATGTCTCAGATTTTTGTGGTCACCAACGACGAAGCAGCCCTGACCGCGATGCTCACTGTATTCGCGGAGGCAGGGTATTCGGCAGCCGGTGCGGCGACCTTTGAAGACGCCCGCAAGTGGCTGAGGAGCGAGTCGCCCGACATTATCCTGACCGACGAACGGCTCGGCTTGTTCAACGGACTGCATCTGCTCCTGACGGCGAGGGCCAGGCATCCGTACGCGGCGCTGATCGTGACCACTCCCGACCTGAACCGCGGGCTGGAAGAGGACGCGCGCCGTCTCAACATGCATTGCCTCGTGAAGCCGGAGAACGTCGCTGATTGGGCCGAGGCGGTCGCGGAGCTGCTCGTCCCGACCGCACGCGTGGCATAGCGTCTCGCGTCGCGCCGGCAGACCCGTCGATCCATCTCCGCTCGTGGTGAGCTCGTCGAACCACGAGCAGAATCGGCTCGTCCTTCGACAGGCTCAGGACGAGCGTGGGTCGTGAACGGTTCGACCGTTGCGCCGGCAGACGCGTCGATGCATCTCCGCTCGTGGTGAGCTCGTCGAACCACGAGCGTGGTCGTGAACGGTTCGACGCACGGCTAGGTCGCGTTGAGCTTGGCCTTTCCCAGAATGGCGACGGTGTTGATGAGCACGAGCGGATCGATCGGCTTGCTCAAGTGCCGTTGAAAGCCGGCCTGCAGCGCGAGCTGCCGGTCTTCGTCGCGTGCGAACGAGGTGAGCGCGGCGGCGGGAATGGATGCGACCGCCGGCGAGCTGCACGCGCGTAGCCGCCGGATCAGCGTGTAGCCGTCCTCGCCGGGCATCGCGATGTCGGCGATGAGGACATCCGGCCGCTCGCGCTGTACGAGCTCGAACGCCTCCGCGGCGGACGCCGCGATTCTCACCGACGCGCGCTGGCGCTCGAGGTATTCGGTCACGATCGCGCGGCTCTGCTCGTCATCGTCGACGACCAGCACGGTCACGCCGTCGAGCGACGCCGCCGCCCTCGTCACATCGTCCGCGGCCGCTCGCGACGCCGATGCGCTGGCGCGAGCCGCCGCCGACGGCGCGCCGGCGATCACGACGTTCGGCAGCGCCACCGTGAACGTCGATCCGCATCCTTCGCCGCCGCTGTCGGCGCGCACCGTTCCGCCGTGCGCCTCCACCAGATGTTTCACGATCGACAGGCCGAGTCCGAGTCCACCCTGGCGTCGTGTCGTCGATCCGTCGGCCTGCCGGAACGGCTCGAACACGTACGGCAGGAAGTCGCGAGGAATCCCGCGACCGGTATCGGTCACCGCGATCTCGAGGCCGCGGCCGGCGCGATGGATCCGCAAATGCACGACGCCTTCGTCCGGCGTGAACTTCACCGCGTTGGTGAGCAGGTTCCAGACGATTTGCTGGAGTCGGGCCTGGTCCGCCTGAATCAGGCCGATGGCCGGACCGATGTCGACGACGACGTGGATCCGATGGGAATCGGCCGACGGCTGAACGATCTCGAGCGCCCGGCGGACGATCTCCCGCACGTCCACGGCGCTTTGCTCGAGGCAAAGCTTGCCCGACATGATCCGCGCGACGTCGAGCAGCTCGTCGATGATCTGGGCCTGTGATCGCGCGCTGTCATAGATCGCCTGGAACGCGCGGTCGCGCCGCTCGACGGCGATGGCGCCGCGGCGGAGCATGTCGGCCCATCCCAGAATCGCATTGAGCGGCGTCCGCAGCTCGTGCGAGACGATCGCCAGGAACTGATCCTTCAGCCGATTCGCCTGCTCGGCGCTCGCGCGCGCCGCCTTCTCGCGCTCGAGCAGCTCGAGGCGGCCGATGAAAATCTGATAGCTCCGATAGGTGAGATACACGGGCGCGAGGGTCAGCACCGCCAGCCACTGCTGACCGCGATCGATCACGACGGCCGCCATCGCGCCCGCCGTGCCGGCGACGATGAAGCTGACGCCGCTCCACAGAAAGTCGTCGTACCATACGCGCCACGCCGGGCGTCGTGTTGAAAAGGCGATCGCGGCGGCGACGAGACCCGTGTTGAAGACGAAGTACATCAGGATCGCGCCGAGGAGCGGTCTCGCGATCGCGGACACGACCAGCGGGCCCGACCATCCACCCAGCCACGCGTAGGTCAGGCCGGTCGCCACGATCGTGATCGCCTCGGCCGCCATGCTGAACACCGTGCGGTACAGCGGATACGGATGTCTGATGTTCAGCGAGCACTGCACCCACACGCCGGCGACGGCAATCACCATCGCCTCCTGCGTGCCGAGCAGCAGCAGCGCGGTCAGATCGGCGGCATATGACACCGACAGGGTCGATCCGCTGGCGAGCGAAATCGGAAGATTGACCTTCCAGACCGACGTCAGGCAGCCGACGATCAGCAACGCGGTGAAGAGCACGGGCCGCGGGTATGTCAGCGGAAAGAAGGCCGCGAACACACAGGTGCCGATGCCAATCACCGACGCGACGTACAGCCGCGCCGGGTGCGGTAGTGAAATCCACCGCAACCCCTGGGTTTGTGTCATAGATCTTTACGGATCACGGGCGTAATGGTGGGTTTGAGCAATGGCCGTGCCTCCCGCTCGTCGAGCGGTCGGCACGAAGGTGCTTTCGAATCTCAACCATCTGGAGGCTTCGATGCTCCGAATCGCGATGACCATGGTGGCGTGTTGTATCGCGGCGGGATCGATCGCCGTGTTGGCGCAATCGCGCGGTCCCTCTGCGGCAACGGTCTATGAAGGGAGCCGGCTGATCATTGGCGACGGCAGCGCGCCGATCGACGGCGGATCGTTCGTCGTCCAAAACGGCCGCATCACCGCGATCGGCCGTAAAGAATCGGTTACGGCGCCGGCCGGCGCGGCGCGCGTCAACCTGAGCGGTAAGACTGTGATCCCCGGGATGATCAACGTGCACGTCCACATCGGCTACGAAGGCTATACGAGCTGGGGCGCGGAAAACTACACGCCGCAGAACGTGTGGGATCACCTCCAGCGCGAGGCCTTTTACGGCGTGGTCGCCACGCAGTCGGTCGGCAGCAGCCCGACCGATCCGTCGATTCAATTTCAACGCGATCAGGCGGCGGGGCAGTTTCCGCAGGCCTCGCGATTTCTGTTCATGCCTGGGATGGCGCCGCCCAACGGCGGACCGGACGCCGTGCTGCTGAAAGGGACGACCGCGCTTCACGCCGTGAACGAGGTCAGCACGGCCGAGCAGGCGCGCGCCGCGGTGCGCGGTATGGCGGACAAGAACATCAAGAGCGTCAAGATCTGGGTCGACGACCGACGCGGCACGTACCCGAAGATGACGCCGGAGGTCTACAACGCCATCATCGACGAAGCGCACAAACACGGGATGAAGGTCCACGCGCATGCGACGACGCTGGCCGATCAGAAGGCGGTCGTCCGAGCCGGCATCGACGTCCTGGTCCACACGGTCGGCGGCGAGAAGCTCGACGATGAGTACCTCGCGATCCTTCGCGAGAAGAAGCCGTACTGGACAACCGTCATCGGACTCGGTGATCGCACCGAAGTCTGCGACAACGATCCGTTCGTCGATCAGACGCTCCCGGCCAAAGTCGTCGCGACGATCCGCGCGACGACCGAGGCGCGGCCGCTCGCGCCGAATTGCGGGCCACGGTCACCGAATGCCGCCGCGCGTGAAGAGACGCTCGCGTACAACTTCTCGAAGATGATCGCGTCCGGCGCCCGGCTGGTGCTCGGAACCGATGCCGGCATCCATCCTGGCTACACGTTCGGGTCGGCGGATCATCACGAGATCGCGCGGTGGGTGCAGTTCGGATTGCCGCCGGCCGATGCGATCGTCGCCGCCACTCAGCGGCCGGCGGAACTGCTCGGGCTTGCGGATCTCGGAACGCTCGCGACGGGCAAGAGCGCCGATTTCGTGGTGCTGAATGCGAACCCGCTGGAAAACATCCGCAACACGCGGCAGATCGACAGCGTCTACCTGCGCGGCGTCCGCCTCGATCGCGACGGACTGCTGGCGAAGTGGAGAAACGTCGGCAGTCGGGATTAGGGGTTCGGGATTCGGGATTTGAAGTCGTCGTTCGAATAACCGGGCACTCGAATCCCGACGATCAAATCCCGAATCCCAAACCCCGAATCCCGACTCAGGTTCACCACTGCTGTCCCGACCGTCCGCGTCCGGCCGGCGCCTCGGGCC
>DAIUKO010000042.1:0-13429 GCA_036848175.1 Vicinamibacterales bacterium
CGCTGGATCAAGAAAGTCGGCGACAAGGTCGATCGCGACGAGCCGCTCTTCGAGATCTCGACCGACAAGGTCGACGCAGAAATTCCGTCGCCGGCTGCGGGCGTCGTCTCGGAGATTCGCGTCAAGGAAGGCGAGACGGTGCCGGTGAACAGTGTCGTCGCCGTCATCGGTTCCGCCTCTGCGCAGCCGTCAGCGCCTTCAGCCGCCGAGCCATCGACTCCGCCGGCGCCCGCCGCGAAGCCGGCCGAGCCGCCGAAACCGTCGCCGCAAGCGGACGGATCACCGGCGGTATCCGCGAAGGCTCAGCCCGAAACGAAACCGGAACCGCGAACGCCACCGCCGCCGCCGGCCGCTCGCGAGGAACGCGCGGCCGCTCCATCGACGGCCGATCTGATCAAGCACCGATCGTCGCCGCTCGTCCGCAAGATCGCGAAGGAGCACAACGTCGACATCTCGCAGCTGCACGGAACCGGGATCGCCGGCCGCGTGACGAAGGACGACATCCTCGGGTACATCGGGCAGGAGGGGCGCCCGACGGGGCCGGAAGCGCAGGAAGGGCGGGAAAGGCAGGAGGGGAAAATCGCAGCCGTACCTGCGGCACCCGCGTACAAGCCCGGCGCGGCGGACACCCTGGAGAGAATGTCGCCGATGCGGAAGCGCATCGCCGAGCACATGGTCGCGAGCCGGCGCACGTCGGCGCACGTCCACTCCGTGTTCGAGGTGAACTTCTCGCGCGTCGCGCAGGCGCGGGAAAAACGCAAAGCGGAGTTCGAGCGCGCCGGGGCCAAGCTCACGTATCTCTCGTTCATCATCAAGGCGGCGATCGATGCGCTCCGCGCCGTGCCGGTGGTCAACGCGTCGGTCGACGGCGACTCGATCGTGTTTCACCATGACATCAACGTCGGCATCGCGGTCGCGCTCGACTGGGGACTGATCGTCCCCGTCATCAAGCACGCCGATGAAAAGAATCTGTTGGGCCTGAGCCGCGCCGTCGCGGATCTCGCGAACCGCGCCCGCGCCAAGCAGCTGAAGCCCGAAGAGGTGCAGGGCGGAACGTTCACGATCACGAATCCCGGCGTCTTCGGCGCGCTCTTCGGCATGCCGATCATCAACCAGCCGCAGGTCGCGATTCTCGGCGTCGGCGCCGTGGAAAAGCGTCCGGTGGTCGTCGAGGACGCGATCGCGATCCGGCCGATGGCGTATCTCTCCCTTGGCTACGATCACCGGATCATCGACGGCGCCGTCGCCGACGAGTTCATGTCACACGTCAAGAAAACACTCGAGAATTGGGATCCGAACGTCGTCTAGATGTCCGGCGGCTTGGACGCGTCGGCTATGCGGAAGCGCTCGCGATGCAGCGCGCGCTCGTCGAGGATCGGCGGGCCGGGCGGATTGACGACACCTTGCTGCTGCTCGAACATCCGCATGTGCTGACGCTCGGCGTGCGCGGCGACGGCGGCCGCTCGCACATCCTGGCCACCCCCGAGGCGCTCGCACAACGCGGCATCGACGTTCACGAAACCGGCCGCGGCGGCGATATCACTTATCACGGGCCCGGCCAACTCGTCGGCTATCCGATTCTCGACTTGAAGCCGGATCGGTGCGATGTACATCGTTACGTCCGCGATCTCGAGGAGGTCCTCATCCGGACCGCGGCGAGCTATGGGATCGACGCCGGCCGCGTCGACGGTTTGACCGGCGTCTGGGCGGGCCGCGACAAGCTCGCGGCGATCGGCGTCCGGATCGCCCGCTGGGTCACCAGCCACGGCTTCGCGCTCAACGTCACGACCGACCTCACCTGTTTCGATTTGATAGTCCCGTGCGGCATCCCCGACCGGGGCGTCACGTCGCTGGCCCGGCTGCTCGGCCGTCCGGTGCACCTGGCGGACGTGGAAGAGCGCCTGACGGCCCATTTCTGCGCGGTATTCGGTTGCCGAACCGCCGCGCCGTCCGCTGTCTAACTGCTGCGATAAAAGAAGTTACTTGATTTCTCAGTTGCCGGAATAATCGGGGCCCTGGAGGTGTTTTATTCACACGTCGAGGACATCTCATGCGGGACCCGAAAGATCAGGACTTATTAGAACGATTGCAGGCCGGCGACGAGCGAGCTATCGCTGAGCTGGCGGACACCTACGGCACGAAGATCTATCAGCTCGCCTTTCGCTACTTGCGCAACAAGGAAGACGCCGAGGAAGTGACCCAGGACGTGCTCTTGAAGGTCTCGCGCAAGGTGGACGCATTTCGCGGCGACGCGGCGCTGTCATCGTGGATCTACCGGATTACGTTCAACGCCGCGATGTCGCGGCTGAGGACGGCGCGCTACCAGCGATCGCAGGACGAGGCGCGGCAGGTTGAGACCGACGGCGAGCCGCATAACGCGGCGCAGTCCGACGTCGCCGACTGGAGCAACATGGCGGACGAGCAGATGCTGCGATCGCAGCTGCGCCGCCGTGTGCTGCGCGCGATTCTCGCGCTGCCCGCGATCTACCGCGCGCCGGTCGTGCTCCGCGACCTTCACGGCATGTCGACTGAAGAAGCGAGCGCGATGCTGAAGGTGAAGGATCAGACGTTGAAGTCGCGGCTGCATCGCGGCCGGTTGATTCTCCGCAAGCAGCTCGCCGATTTCGCCGGCGGCCTCACGCTGCACCGGCCGGTGTACGGCACCTAAGGCTGGATGGGCGGGATAGGCTGGATAGGCGGGATGGATGGGAAAAACTATGTGCGGCCCATCCACTGATCCTGCCCATCCCGCCCATCCCGCCCCTCCTGCCGATCCCGCCGATTCGGCCTAAGTCTCCATCGCATTTCCGAGCGCGACGCGCTCGCCCGCACTCAACTCCGGTATCACGACATCACGGATCCCGTTTCCTGCGAGGAGGACTGGCAGCGCCGCGGTGCGGGTGTGAACGCCGGCGGTGACGTCCGGTGCGACGAAACAACTGATCATCTGACGGTGGCCGGTGGCCATCGACTCGATCGCCTTCACGGCCGCTGCCGCAAGCGCGTGCGGACCTGGCGGCCACAACGCCGGAATCTTTGCGCTCAAACGGCGGCGAACCGTCTCGTTCATGAGTCGCGTGAGACTGAAGCCGCCGATCGTCGCGTCCTCCCAGGCGATCACGATGTGCTGCGGCGGGACACCGAGGACGGCGAGGGCGACGTCTCGGGGCGATCCGTCCACGGCGAGCGCGACGAGCGCTCGAACGCCGCCCGCCAGCGCTTCGGGCGCGGAGCTGAAGAGTCGCGTGCGCGGAATCTTCAACTCGCGCACGCCGCGATCCACCACGTCGCGCGCCGCCGCGCCCGCCCAGACGATGACGGCCGGTGCGGCGAACTGCGTCAGCCGCTGCAGCAGCATCAACGCGTCTTCACCCTGCCATGCGCCGCCGGCCGCACGATCGGCGACGACAACCACGGCGGCGCCCGCGACGCTCGAGAGATCGGTGGATCCGGTGAGCTCGGTCGCAAACCCTTCGATCGGCGCGGCCTGCGCGAGGTCGAGCGCCTTGCCCGATGCGACGCGCCCGGCGTCGTCGACGATCGTGATCGCGCGGACGACGTCGCGGCGCGCGAGCGCGTGTGCGATCGTGCCCCCGAGCTCTCCTGCGCCGACGATCGCCACGCTTCGCATTGCTGCGATATTGTAATGGCATGAATTCTTTGAACGGGAAGGTCGCGATCGTCACCGGCGGATCGCGCGGCATCGGGCTCGCGATCGCGCGCGCGCTCGTGCACGACGGCGTGCAGGTGGCAGTCACGGGACGCAGCGCCGCACATCTGTCGGCGGCGCGGCCGCAGATCGAGGCGGCCGGTCCGGGCAAGGTCGAGACCCTGCAGGCGGACGTTCGCCGCTCCCAGGAGATCACGCGCGCGATCGATGCGACGGCGGCGCGCTTCGGCGGCCTCGACATCCTGATCAACAACGCCGGCGTCGGCATCTTCGCCGACGTCGCGGCGATGACCGTCGAGCAGTGGGACGAGGTCATCGACACGAACCTCACCGGCGTCTATCACGCGTGCCATGCGGCGCTGCCGCATCTCAAGAAGCGCGGCGGCGGCTTCATCATCAACATCAGCAGCCTGGCCGGCAAGAATCCCTTCACGCAGGGCGCCGCCTACTGCGCGTCGAAGGCGGGGCTGAACGCGTTCAGCGAAGCGCTGATGCAGGAGGTCCGCTACGACAACATCCGCGTCAGCTACGTGCTTCCCGGATCGGTCGCGACGGCGTTTTCGAGCGGCGACGATCAGAAAGGCAAGGACTGGAAGATTTCACCGGACGAAGTGGCCGAAGTCGTGGTTGATCTCTTGCGTCTCGATTCCCGCAGCCTCGCCAGCCGCGTGGAGCTGCGGCCCTCGAAGCCGCCACGCAAATGACGTCGCCGTTCGACAAGCATCGCGACACGCTCGAACGTCACGAGACGATGATGGGAACCGCACGAGGGCGCCTCGCCGTTGCCCTCGATCTGCTCACCGATTCGCTCGCGCTCGTCGGCCAGCACGGTGTGTACTGCCGCAGCGACCGCTTCCCCGGTCAGCCGAAGATGGATGTCGCGCTGATCCTCGAACAGCTCGACGATGCGAAGCAGCTGGTGCAGAGTGCGATGGAAGAACTGCGACAGTCACGGCAGTAGGCCGCCCTTCAGGGCTGCCTATCCGATTCGTCCTTCGAGAACCTCTTCTTCCGGCGCGGGCGTCGGCTGCGGCACGCCCGCAGGCTCGCGTTCGCGCCAGCGCGTCTGGATCGCGAGCCACAGCGCGCCAGGCACGCAGAACATCGCGCCGAGCACGAACGACAGCACCCGCGGCGAGCGGCCGACGTCGTCCAGCTCGTAGCCGGTCCAGTAGCCGGACGCTGACGTCACCAGCGTCACCAGCGCGAGCTCGACGGCGAAGACGCGTCCGCGAAACCGATCGGGCACCTCGAGCTGCAGCAGGACGGTGCTGAACACCCACAGCAGCGACCCGCCGAAATGCGCGCACAGCACGCACAACGCCGCCACGACGAGCGACGGCGCGCCGGCGAGCGCCATGTAGAAGACGCCGACCATGAAGAACGCTGGACCGATGGTGCGCCGGAGCATCCGCGGCTGCTGCCCGATGATCCATCGCAGCGTGATCGGACCGAGACCCGCGCCGATACCGCGCGCGCCGTACAGGATGCCGATGCCGGCTGCGGCACCGGTTCCGATCGGGAAGACGCGCTGGCCGAAGATCGTCAGGAGCAGGAGCACGCCTCCCGCAAGTCCCCAACCCGCCTTGACGGAGATGAGCGCCGCGACATTCGGATCGCGGCGGATGTAGCGAAGGCCGTCGATGAGATCCGTGATGCCCAGGAGTGCCATCAGTCCTTCGGACCGGTGCGTGTTCGCCGGCGTCGCGTCGTAGCGCGTCAGGCCGAGGAAGTACGCGGACACGAAAAACGACGCCGCGTTGATCGCGAACGAAATGTTCCGGCCGGCCACCGCCGTCACCAGGCCGCCGATCGAGGCGCCGGCGGCGAGCATCGCCGACCACGTCGCCGCCGACAAGGCGTTGGCGGGCAGCAGTTCTTCGTCGGTCGTGATGTTGGGAATCGTGGCCGTGCGCGCCGGCTCGAAGAACGCGGATCCGCTCACGGTCAGCGCCATGACGACGTAGGCGATCCACACCTGATCGGGGCGCCGCACCAGCAGCAGTCCGAGAATCAACACGCCACGGACGAGATCGGCGGCGATCATCAGCCGCCGTCGGTTGACGCGATCGACGACGACGCCCGCGACCGGGCCGACGATGGCGACGGGCAGAAACTGCACGATCAGCATCCACGCCACTGCCGTCGCGGATCCAGTGAGGTCGAGGAGCAACGCGTACACGGCGACGGCGTTGAACCAGTCGCCGAGTTGTGAAATCGCCTGACCGATGTAGAGCAGTCTGAAGTTTCGATTGCGGCGGAGGAGGGACAGGTAGATGTTCAGACGACGATTATAATCGTCGCCGATCGATGTTCGACTCGCTCGCGCACTACAAGATTCTCGACCGGATCGGCGCCGGCGGGATGGGCGAGGTCTACCGCGCCCGCGATACGCGGCTGGGCCGCACCGTTGCGATCAAGGTGCTCGCCGCCGACGTCGCCAACGATCCCGATCGCCGCGATCGCTTTCTGCGCGAGGCGCGCGCCGCCGCGGCGCTCTCTCATCCGAACATCGCCGCGCTCTACGAAATCGGCGAAGACCAGGGGCAGCTGTTCCTCGCCTTCGAGTACGTGCCGGGCGAGACGCTGGGCGCCGTGATCGGCGGCCGGCCGATGAACCCGCGCCGCGCCATCAACCTCGGCGTGCAGATTGCCGATGCGCTGGCCGATGCGCACGCCGAAGGCATCGTCCACCGCGACATCAAACCGGCCAACATCATCGTCACGCCCAAGGGCCACGCGAAGATTCTCGACTTCGGTCTGGCGACGTGGACCAGCGGCGGCGCCGAGCGTGAGCACGCCAGCGAAGCGGCGACCGCGATGAAGACCGCGGCCGGAACGACGCTCGGCACGGTCGCGTACATGTCGCCGGAGCAGGCGCTCGGCGAACCCGTCGATCAACGCACCGACATCTTCTCGCTCGGCGTCGTCCTGTTCGAGATGCTGACCGGCAAACTGCCGTTCACGGGCGCGACGACGACCGCGCTGGCGCTGCAGATCGTCCAGAAGCCGGCGCCGCTGCCGTCGGCGGTCAACCGATCGCTGCCGCGCGAGCTGGATCCGATCGTCGCAAAGGCGCTGGCCAGGAAACTCGACGAACGGTACGAATCGGCGGCCACGCTCGCCGCCGAGCTGCGATCGGTCGGCGCCATCCTCGACGTCCGGACCGAGACGCATGAGACCGCGTCAGCGGCGGCGATGGCGCTCGGCCCGCCGCGCCGGTCGTACGCGGGATGGATTCTTCTGGCCGTGCTGCTCGCGGCGCTCGCGGCCATCGCCTGGTGGAAGCGCGACGACCTTCAGCGGCTGTGGCGGCACACGGTCGGTCCCGCGCCGGCGCCGGTGATTGCCGTCATCCCGCTCGATTTGGCCGGCGCGGACGCGTCGCAGACCTATTTCGCCGACGGCCTCACCGAAGATTTGATCACGCGACTTGGTCAGACGCCGGGGCTGAAGGTGCTCGGCCGCTCGGCGACGCGGAACTACCGCGGCGGTGAGCCGCGTGCAATCGCGAAGGAGCTCGGCGCGAGCGTGGTGCTCACCGGATCGCTTCGGCCCTCGCCAGACGCGTTGAAAGTGTCGCTCGAATTGATCGATCCGCGAGACGGCACGGCGATCTGGTCGAATCAGTACACGCGCGAAGTGAAAGACGTGTTCGCGGTGCAGGCGCAGGTCGCCGAGGACGTTGCACAGGCGCTGCGCGTGAAGCTGCAGCCGTCGCCGGCGAGCGAGCGCGCGGCGTCGCGGCTCGTCGAGCGACGCGCCTACGACTTGTACATGCACGGCCGCCACGCCGCCGCCGAGCGGCGCATGCGCGACGCGATCGATGCGTATCAACAGGCCGTCGTCGCCGACGCCGGACTCGCCGAAGCGCATGCCGGGCTGGCCGAGGCGCTCCACCTCGACGCGGCGTTTCTCGGCGCGTCGGACGATCCGAACCGGCGCGCGCGGATGAAATCGGCGGCAGATCGCGCCTACGAGCTGGATCCGGATCTGCCGCAGGCCAATCTCGCTTCGGCGCTGGTGGCGGACCGCCTCGCCGACGCGCTGACGCTGTTGAAGAAGGCGATCGCGCTCGATCCGACGTATTCGGAGGCGTATCACCAGATCGGCGATCAGATCCAGGACTTCGATCCAGCGCGCGCGATCGAGTTCTATCGCCGCGCGCTCGCGCTCGATCCGCGCATGGACGTCAATCACGCCGACATCGTCAGTGCGCTGCTCGCGCTCGGACGATTCGATGAGGCGCAGAAGGAACTCGATTCGGCGCCCGACGGGACGGCCGCATCGTGGAAGACGCCTTTGCGTCTCGCCGTTGCGCTCGATCGCAAACAGTACGACGCGGCGCTCAGCCTCCTTCGTCAGGGGACGCTCATCCGCGACGCGCCGATCTTCGCGCTGAACTACGTCGCGGCGCTGCGGATGGCCGGCCAGCGCGACGAGGCGTATCGTGAAGCGACGAGGCTCGTGGACCGATCGCCGAGCTGTGAAGCGAAAGCGGCACTTGCCGGTCTGAAACAGGAGCGGGGCGATTGGTCCGGCGCGCGGCGGCTGGTCGCGCCGTCGCTGCAATCGGCGGAGGCGGCGAATGTTCTGCCGTCGGCGCTTCGCTGCGCGGCGCTCTCCGCGGCGGCGCTCGGCGACGCATCGGAAGCGGCGAGGCTCCTCCAGCGCGTCGCCGCCGACGAGCGCATGCTGCGCGCATGGGCCCTCGAAATCACCGGCACGAGCGGCAGCAAGCTGCTGCGCCGCGGCATGTTTCCGTGGACGCACGTCTCCGATCGGCCGGAACTGATCGCGGCGCGTGCGCAACTCGACGAGGCCTACGCCCGCGAGCGCGAGATCGCGAAGACCGCGCTCGCGGGCCTTCCGTAATCACCACAACGACGCCAGGCGCGCGCGATCGATGTTGCTGCCGCTCACGATGGCGACGACGCGGCGATCGCGGACATCGTCGATTCGGTGGCCGACGAGCGCCGCGGCGGCGGCTGCGCCGGCGCCCTCCGCGACGAGATGCTCGTGCTCGATCAGACCGATGATCCCCACGCGAAGGTCCTGTTCGCTCACCGTGACGATGCGATCGACGTACTGCTGGATGATTGTGAACGTGATCGTCTCAGGATCCGCATTCCCGCCGAGGCCGTCGGCGATCGAGGGACCGGCGTCGATCTCGACCAGCCTGCCGGCGCGCAGGCTGTCCTGAAAAACATGCGACACCTCGAGCTCGACGCCGATGACCGCCGCAGTGCCGGCGATCGTCTTCGCCGTGCGTGCGACGCCGCTGATCAATCCGCCGCCGCCGATCGGCACGATCATCATCCCGGTGTCGGGCACCTCTTCGAGAATCTCGAGCGCAATCGTGGCGGCGCCGGCGATGACGTCGGCGTCGCTGTACGGCGAGATGAAGGCCGCGCCCGTGTCGGCCGCGTAGGTCTTGGCGAGGATTTCTGCCTGATCGTAGTCGCGCCCTTCCGCGCGGAGCTCGGCGCCGTGACGACGGATCGCCGACAACTTGGCTTGCGGCGCATCGTGCGGCGTGAAGACGACCAGCGGCAGGTGGAACGCCGCGGCCGCAGCCGCAAGCGCGCGGCCGTGATTGCCGGCTGACGCGGTGACCAGCGTCGACCGCGGCGTGATGTCGCCGCGCTCGAGCCGCGCGATCACCGCGTTGAAGGCGCCGCGCGATTTGAACGAATTCTCGATCTGCAGCGATTCGAGCTTGAGAGAAACCCGCGCGCCGCTCACCTCGGACAGCCACGCTGACGGGATGAGCGGCGTGCGGCGGATGAACGGCCGAATGCGCGCGCGCGCGCGAAAGACCTCGATCATCGCGGCGCGAGAATTTCCGCGAGCCGCGACGCGAACGCTGACCGCGCGAGGATCTCGCCGACGCCGGCCTCGCGCGCGGCATCAATCGTCGCGGTGTCCACGTGTGACACGTAGCCCAGCGTGGGCACCGAGGCGAGCGCCGGATCGGCTTTCATCGACTCCACGATCGCGAGCGGACGGGTGCGCGGGTTGTTCAGATCGAGGATCACCAGCGCGGGCGGAGCCTTCCGCATCTCGTTCAGCGCCGCGTCAGCCGATCGCGCGAACGTCACCGCCGCGCCGAGCTGGCTCGCCGTCGTTTTGATTTTCGAGGTGAACATCAAGTCGTCGAGAACGGCTAGGATCATTGAGCCAACCATGTTAATTGAAACTCGAGTCGCCGGCCCCTTCCAGCAGAACGGCTTCGTCGTCGCGTGCGACGCGACCCGCGAAGCCGTCATCATCGATCCGGGCGACGGCGTCGACGATCTGCTCGCGTTCGCCGACCGCGAGCGCCTGGCCATCCGCCACATCCTCCTGACCCATGCGCACGTGGATCATGTGACCGGCGTCGCCGCGGCGAAGCGCGCGCTCAACGTTCCCGTCTACCTGCACCGCGACGATCTGTTTCTGTACGAGCGTGCGGTCGAATCCGGTGCGCGGTTTGGTCTGCACGTCGAACCGCCGCCGCCCATCGATGTCTACTACACGACGGGGCAGGTCATCGCCTTCGGCGAGTTCGAGGCGCGGCCGCATCACACGCCCGGTCATTGCCCCGGCGGCGTGTGTCTTCAGATCGGCAGGACGGGCGAGGCGGGCAAGGATCTCTTCGTCGGCGACACGCTGTTCGCCGGTTCGATCGGCCGCACCGACCTGCCGGGCGGCGACTACAACACGCTGATCGGATCGATCCGCACCGTGCTGTTCGCGTTTGGAGACGATGCGACGGTGCATCCCGGCCACGGCCCGAGCACGACGATCGGCCGCGAGCGCCGGACGAATCCGTTTCTGATCGCAACGTGAGTGTCGCGCGAGCGCGTCGGGGCCGACCCTTCGACGCTCGTCCTGAGCTTGTCGAAGGACGAGCGCTCAGGACAGGCACATGGGTCGGCCCCTACGATGCCGACACGCGCTCGATTTTGAGCTCGATGCGGCCGACGCGCAGCCGGTCGCCGGCGCCAAGGCGCGCTTTCTTCACGCGCTTGTCGTTCACGAACGTGCCGTTCGTGCTGGAGAGGTCGACGACTTCCACCGTATCGTCGCCGGCGGTCAAGCGGCAGTGGACCCGTGACACGAGCGCGGCGTCGACGATGAAGTCGGCGCGCGTGGCGCGGCCGACGGTCTTGATCGCGCCCGGGCGAAGGCGGAACGTCACCGCCTCGGCGTCGTCCGGCGAGCTGTGAAGGATCCACATGGCGACATATCTTAGTACGGACGAGGTCGCGCTCAAGCATCGCGTGGCGGTCAACCGCGCCGTGCGGCCGGCCGTCTAAGGACGGCATGGGCTCTCTCCGCTTCGATCTCCTGGACGCGGCTCGTGCCTTGCGGCGCGATCGCGTCTACGCGGCCACCGTCCTGCTCACACTTGCGGTCACGATTGGCGGCACCACCGCCGTGTTCTCGATCGTCAACGGCGTCCTGCTGGAGCCGCTCGCGTACCGCGAGCCACACCGGCTGGTCGCGCTTCGCGAGATTTGGCGGCAGTTCGACAACCGCACGTCGGTCCTGGAAGTCAACGAGCGTCATTTCACCTACTGGCGCGAGCACGCGCGGTCGTTCGAGGCGATGGCGGCGTACCGGATTCTGCCGGCGAACCTCACCGGCGCCGGCGAAGCGATGCGGATCACCGTCGCCCGCAGCAGCGGGTCGTTGTTCGATGTCCTCCAGGTGCCGGCAGCGGCCGGACGGACACTCACGCTCGACGACGAACCGCTCGACCGTCCCGACGTCGCCGTCATCAGCGACGGACTGTGGCGGCGGCGGTTCGATGCCGATCGTGCGGTGGTCGGCCGCTCCATCGTCGTCGACGGCCGACCCTACGCCGTTGTCGGTGTGATGCCTGCCGATTTCCGACTGCCGTATCGCACGCAGCTGACGGCGACGGTCGACGTGGTGGTGCCGTTGCGGATCGACGTCGGGTGGGTCGGCGATCACAACGACGATGCGGTCGCGCGGCTGCGGGCTGGTGTGACGGCGGAACAGGCGCGAGCGGATCTCAACGTGCTGCAGTCGCAAGTCAGCGTGATCGCGACCAAGGAGGCGCACGAGCCGGTTGCACTCGAGAGCGTCGTCACACCGCTGACCGAGTTCATCGTCGGCCAGTCGCGCCGCGGCTTGTGGCTGCTGTTGGGCGCGATCGCGGCGGTCCTGCTGATCGCGTGCGCCAACCTCGCGAACCTGTCGCTCAGCCGCACCCTCGGCCGGATGCGCGAGGCGGCGATTCGATCGGCGCTCGGCGCGAGCCGCGCCCGGCTCGTCGTCCGCGCGCTCTTCGAGCACCTCGTTCTGTCGATCGCCGGCGGCCTGCTCGGCGTCTGGATCGCGTGGGCGTCGCTGGCGCTGTTCGTCCGAACGGCGCCCGTCGATCTGCCGCGAGTGAGGGACGTCGCGATCGACATCCGCGTCCTGGCGTTTGCCGCGGCAGTCTCGGTCGTCGCCGGCATCCTCGTCGCGGTCCTTCCGGCGTGGCGGCTGGGCGGCCGCGCCGTCCAGCAGGGCCTGCGCGCGACAGGGACCGCGTTCACCAGCGATCGCGGCGGCGCGCGGAGCCGCGCCGTGCTGTTGACGGTGCAGGTCGCGCTCTCGGTGACGCTGCTCGTCGTCACGACGCTCCTTGCGATCAGTTTCATCCGTGTGCTCGGCATCGATCGCGGATTCGATGCGAGCCATGTACTGGCCGTGGACGTGGCGTTTCCGGCGGACCGCTATCAGGAAGAGCCGCGGCGTCTGGCGGCCTACGACCGCCTCATCGCCGCGGTGCGCGCGCTGCCCGGAGTTCAGAGCGTCACGACTTCGTCGATGCTGCCGCTGTCGGGCCAGGGACAATCCAATTTCATCGTCCCCGACGGCAGCACGCGCCCGAGGTTCGAGCATCCGAGCGCCAATTTCCGCTTCATCGCGCCCGACTTCTTCCGCACGCTCGGCATCGTCGTGCAGCGCGGGCGATCGTTCACCGACGACGAGCGCGATCCGCGTCGGCCCGCTCCGGTGCTGATTTCCACCGCGACGGCGGCGCAATTGTGGCCAGGACAGGATGCCATCGGCAAACGCTTCAGCCGCGGCTTCAGCGAAGAACAGGGATTCGAGGTGGTGGGCGTTGTCACCGACGCGCGGGTGACGTCAATCGAGCGCACGCCCCCGCTCATGGTGTACGTGCCGTACTGGTGGCGTAGCCGTCCGGCGCTGACGCTGCTCGTCAAGACCGCCGCCGACGATCCCGCGTCGCTTCTGTCGAGCATTCGGCGCAGCGTTCACCCGATCGATCCCGACATCGCCATCGGCGAGTCTCGTCGGCTCGAGCAGCTCGTCGAGGCGTCGATCGCGGCGCGCCGCTATCAGATGCGGCTGTTCGTGGTCTTCGGCGGGGTGGCGCTGTTCATCGCGACGGTGGGCGTGTATGCGGTGACCGCGTTCGGCGTATCACGCCGCCGTCGCGAAATGAACATCCGCGTCGCGCTCGGCGCGCGGGCGTCGCAGGTTCGGCGGATGATCATCGGACAGGGGTTACTGCCGGTGCTCATCGGTGTCGCCGCCGGCGTCCTCGGTTCGGTTGCGGTCGGACGCGTGGTCGCCAGTCTGTTGTTCGACGTGGGCGCGCGCGATCCGTTCGTCATCGCGGGCGTCGCCGCGCTCGTCACGACCGTCGGCGTCGTCGCCAGCACGCTCGCCGCGCGGCAAGGCTTGTCGATCGATCCTGCAGCCGCCCTTCGCGACGAATAGAGGCGTCACCGG
>DAIUKO010000042.1:13529-33610 GCA_036848175.1 Vicinamibacterales bacterium
AGGCTTGTCGATCGATCCTGCAGCCGCCCTTCGCGACGAATAGAGGCGTCACCGGGGAAAAAATTTGGCGGATCTTCAAGTAACCCGCACCGCCCGTATGATTGATTCCACAGACCGATCAACGTCAGCTTCCGTCGTTGACCAGTTCGAGACGGAGATTCGCATCGCCTCCATGTCGTGCCAGCGGGTGCCACCGAGCCAGCAGATGCGTTCGTCCTGAACTCTGCGGATCGCGTCGCGCGTGGCCGCGTCGGCATCGCCGGCCGGCGGGACGACGCGAACGAGGACCTGATTGAGGACCACCTCGTTGAGGATCCGAATCGTCGGTTCCTGACGCAGGCGATCGGCGAAGCGACGCGCGAGCCGGCAGCAGCGGTCGATCAGCTCCTCGACGCCGCGCCGGCCGAGCGAACCTAGCGCCGCATACACAGAGAATCCGCGCGCCCGACGAGACGCTTCCGGCGTCCAGTCCATCGGTTCGCGCGGTTCCTCGGCTGAGCGGAGCAGATAGGCAGCGCTCATGCTCATCGCCGCGCGATGCGCCGCCGGATGCGCGACGAACACGAGACCCGAATCGTAGGGCACGTTCAGCCATTTGTGCGCGTCGGTCGCCCACGAGTCGGCGCGCTCGACTCCGCGCGTCTGATGTTTCAACGTCGCGCTCGCCGCGGCCCACAGGCCGAACGCGCCGTCGACGTGGAGCCACGCGCCATGGCGGCTGGTGAGATCGGCGATCGCATCGAGCGGATCGAATGCGCCGGTGTTCACGTTGCCGGCCTGCGCGCAGACGATGGTCGGCTGATCGCCCGTCGCCAGCGCGCGCGCGAGCGCGTCGGCTTTCATCCGTCCCTGATCATCCACGGCCACCCGCTCGACCTGCCGCGAGCCGACGCCGATCAGCCGCAGCGCCGCGATCACCGACACGTGCACTTCGTCGCCGACGATGACGCGGAGGCGCGGCGCGTTCTGCAGTCCGTCCGCTTCGACGTCCCAACCGGCGCGGCGCAGGAGCTCGTGGCGCGCTGCGGCCAGCGCCGTGAAGTTCGCCATGCCGCAGCCGGTCACGAAGCCGACGCTGGCCGTCGTCGGAAGGCCGAGCAGCTCGAGGAGCCATGCCCCGGCGATCTCTTCGACGACCGCTGCGGCCGGCGACATCACGAAGAGCGCCCCATTCTGATCCCACGCGGTCGTCAGCCATTCGGCAGCCATCGTCGCCGGCAGCGCGCCGCCGGTGACGAACCCGAAATAACGCGGTCCCGTTGTCGTCACGAGACCCGGCTCGGCCGCCCGCGCAAGCGCGTCGATGACGCGACGGGGATCCATCGGATCGATCGACAGCGGTCCGCCGAGCGCCGCGCGAAGATCGGCGAGCGAAATGGTGGGCCAGACGGGGCGATCGGTCCGCGATGCGATGTACGAGCGCGCGGCCGTCAGCGCGCGCTCGAGAGCGTCTTCTTCAGCCACGAGATGATCGGATCGGTGACGGTCGCGCTGACCTGCTTGTCGGTCAGGGTGGAGTACTCGTCCACTTCGCCGGTTTTCGCGGGGATGAGCAGATGGTTCACGCCGGGCACCTTGACGACTTCGACCGGCGGCGAGTTCTTGCGCTTGCGTGCGAGCGCTTCCAGCTTATCGGCGTTCGAGGGGGCGACTTGCGTGTCGAGCTCTCCCTGCACGATCAGCAGCGGCTGCTTGACGTCAGGCATCACCTTCGCCGGATCGTTCATGAGAAGGCTCTGAAATTCCGGATTGTCGACCTGCTGCCGCATCGCCGCGGGTACCTGATCCCATCCCTTACCGGTGATCACCGCGTCGTGGATGCGTTTCTGCAGCTCCACCTTCGCCTGTTTCTCCTCGGCGCTCATCGCCGATCGATTCAGCATGTGCTGCTGCTGCTCGAGCACGAGCTCGGCGCCGGTGACCCCGTTTGCGGAGATGAGGACCGCGGCGGCGATGCGTTTCTCCTTCGCCGCGGCGAGCAGCGCCACGGCGCCTCCCTCGTTGTGCCCGACGACGGCGATGCGCTTGTCGTCGACGTCCTTGCGATCCGACAGCCATTTCACTGTGGCGCGGAGGTCTTCGCCGAAATCAGCGAGCGTCGCCGCTTCGGCGCGTCCCCCGCTTTGACCGATGCCGCGTTTGTCGTAGCGGACGACGATGAACCCCGCGTCGGCGAGCGCATTTGCGATCTGGCCGAGGATCGGAATGCCGAACGTCACTTCGTCGCGATCGGTCTGGCCGCTGCCGCCGACGAGGACGGCCGCCGGCAGCTGCTTCTCCGTCGAGGACGTCGGCCGCGACACCGTGCCCGCGAGCACGAACCCGTTGCCTGGAATCTTGACCGGCTCGTCGTTCGGCCGCGAGATCGGAACGGTTCGCGCCGCCACCGACGCGACATCCTCGCGCACGAACTCGAGCGACTGCGCGGGAAGGCTCATACGCACCAGACGGCCGCTCTGATCGCCCCAGAGGTCGGCGTCCATCACGGCGCCCGGCAGCATCAGCGTGATGTGCGTGCGCCGCGTCGACACGACGCCGCCGGCGGTTTGAATCTGCTCGCTCGCCGAATCGCCGGCGCGGACGGAAAACGATCCTTGCGAGACGACATAGATGGGAATCGTCGTGCCGGATGCGGCGGTCCGCAGCCGCGCGGCGAGCGCTTCGTAAGGACCGAAGAAGCTGCTCGGCAGCACGATCACCGCGTCGGACGCGATCGTGTCGCTCTTGTCAGCGGTCTGGCCGCCAGCGGAGATGTGGCTCGTCGCGGTCGTGCCGTCGACGGAGGCGCGAATGGTCTGCTGCTGTCCGCGAACGGTCGCGTCGAACGAGAAGTCGAGCGGATGCCAGTCGGCCGTATACCGCACCTGGATCCGACGGCCGACCACGTCGAGAGGCGCAGCAATTCGTCCGGAGCTGACGATCGTCCAGCCGTCAGCCGTTCGCGTCGTCGCAATCTGTTCGGTGCCGATGGGCGCGCCGCGAAGGAAGATCCGATACGCTGTGCCGCCCGCTGCAGGCAGCGGCGGCGGCGCGGGAATGATCTGTGCGAATGCCGCGAGCGGCGCCGCCACCATCACTGCGGCCCACCCGCCGCGGCTCGCGGCGAACCTCTTCAGGTTTCGTGTCGGGCCGCGCCGTTGTCGCGGCCCGAAGATCGCGGTCCACGGCTTGTTGTGGTTAAGGCGCATGCAATTGAGACGTCCCGCTAAAATGAACCGAGGGCATGCTTCAGCATATAACACGATGATCCCCACTGTTTCCGCTCCCGCCTACGACGCCGCCCGTCATCGTGCCGCGTTCATCGATCGATCGGATCGCGCGCGCATCGTCGTCTCCGGTGCCGACCGCGGGACGTATCTGCAAGGCCTGCTGACCAACGATGTCGCCGCACTGACGACTGGCCAGGGCTGCTATGCCGCGTATCTCACGCCGCAAGGACGGATGATCGCGGACCTCTACGTCTACGAGCTCGGCGACGTGATGCTGCTGACGCTGGAGCGGGCGGTGAAGGAGACCGTCCTGGCCAAGCTCGATCAGTTCATCTTCAGCGAGGACGTGCAGCTCGGCGACGTGACCGACACTTTCGCGCAGCTTGGCGTCATCGGTCCGAACGCGGCGGCGACGATCGCGCCGCTGCTGAGCGGTGCTTCGGCCGACCGACTCGAGGCGCTCCCCGAGCACGGGAATTTGCGCGCGACGTGGACCGGCGATCCCGTGATCGTCACGCGCATCACCGACATCGGCCAACCGGGATACGACCTGTTCGTCGATCCGGCGAAGGCGGATGGGTTGAGGTCTGCGATCGCTGATGCCGGCGCGATCGCGCTCGACGAGCAGACCGCCGACACCATTCGCATCGAGGCCGGCGTGCCGCGGTTCCACCGCGACATGGACGAGGAGACGATACCGCTCGAGGCCGGCATCGAGTCGCGGGCGATCAGCTTCACCAAAGGCTGTTACGTCGGGCAGGAAGTGATCATCCGCGTGCTGCATCGCGGCCACGGCCGCGTCGCCCGGAAGCTGGTCGGGCTGGTCATCGCCGGCGATCGGCCGCCGGCTGCCGGGACCATCGTCCAGTCCAGCGATCGCGAAGTCGGCCGCGTCACGTCGAGTGCCTGGTCGCCGGCGCTGCAGAAGCCGATCGCGCTCGCCTACGTGCACCGCGATTTCGTGGCGCCTGGAACCGCGCTCACCGTGAACGGCGCCAACGCGGAGGTCATGTCCCCGCCGTTCGTGACAGCTTCCGAATGAGTTCGGTGTCGGCCGGCGGGAATGCCAGCACGGCGAGATCCTCGCGGCGGACCCATCGCAGGTCCTGACCGATCTGCGGCTGTGGATCGCCGATCAACTCGCACTGAAAGAAGTGGAGCTCGATGGATCGATCGGGATAGGCGTGCGTGACGGTGAAGATTTCGGATCCAATGCGCGCGTCGACGTCGAGTTCTTCTTTCAGCTCGCGCGCGAGGCACTCCGTCAGTGTCTCGCCGGCATCGCATTTCCCGCCGGGGAATTCCCAGAAGCCTTCGAGGTGGACACCCTTTTGGCGTCGAGTGACGAGAAAGCAGCCCTCGCGCTCGACGACAGCGGCCGTCACAATCGTCGGCGTCATTGCGGATTGAGGATTGCGGATTGCGGATTTATTCGTCGATTCAATCCACAATAAATCCGCATTTGGGATTGCGGATTCATTGATTGATTCAATCCCCAATAACCCCGCATTCCGGATCGCGGTTGATTCAATCCGCCAATAAATCCGCAATCCGGATCGCGGATTCACTGATTCATTCAATCCCCAATAAATCCGCAATCCGCAATCCTCAATCCGCAATGTTGAAGGCTCGGCAACTCTTTGTCATGGGGCAGATCAGACATTTCGGGTTGCGCGCGACGCAGACCATCGCGCCGAGGTCCATCAGCGCCTGATTGAAGTCGAAGACGTGCCGGTTCGGCACGAGCGCGGCCGACACCTTCCACAAGTGCTGCTTCATCGCGTGGCTCTTGGGATCGCCCTTCCCAACGAAGACGCGGAACAGCACGCGTGCGACGTTGGTGTCGAGAATCGCGGCGCGCTCGCGGAACGCGAAGCTGCGAATCGCGCCCGCCGTGTAGGCGCCGATCCCCTTGAACGACCGCAGCGTCTCTTCGTCCGCCGGCAGCTGACCGCCGTACTTCGCCACCGCCTCGCGCGCGATCGAGTGCAGCCGCCGCGGCCGGATGTTGTAGCCGAGCGGATACCACGTCTTGGTCACGTCCTGTTCGGGCGCCGATGCGAGCGCCTCGAAGCTCGGATACTTGACGAGCCATTCCTCGTACTTCGGCAGCACCCGATCGACCTGCGTCTGCTGCAGCATGATCTCGGAGACGAGGATGTGATACGGGTCGTCGGTCTTGCGCCACGGCAGATCGCGGCCGTGCCGCTTGTACCACGCCAGCAGGCGCTGGCGAAAGCGGCGGCGATCGGGTGACGGCGGCAGCGCGGGCGGCGTCGGTCGCTTTTTCATCTCGTATAATTCGGTCGTGAAAATCTACACGCGCACCGGCGATGCCGGCGAGACGTCGCTCTTCGGCGGCGCGCGCGTGTCCAAGAGCGATCCGCGCGTCGAGACCTATGGCGACGTCGACGAGCTGAACGCGTGGCTCGGGCTCGCGCGCGCGTCACGCGGCGATCCGGCGATGGATCAGGAGATCGTTCAGCTTCAACGCGACCTCTTTGCCGTGGGCGCGAAGCTCGCCGATCCGTCGGACAAGATCGCGCCGCGCGTCGCCAAGGCGATCATCGGCGATGCCGACGTCGAGCGTCTCGAAGCGGCCATCGATCGGCTCGAAGCCGAGCTCCCGCCGCTTCGCCGGTTCATTCTCGCCGGCGGCACGCCGGCCGGCGCCGCGCTCCACGTCGCGCGCACCGTCTGCCGGCGCGCCGAGCGCCGTATGGTCGCGCTCGATCCGCCGGTCGATCCGGTGCTGCTGCGATACGTGAATCGTCTGTCCGATCTGCTCTTCGTCATGGCGCGGGTCGCGAATCATCGGGGTGGCGTGCCGGAGACCGAGTGGTAGGTGGAGAGCTAATGAGCATCACGGCGCTCCAAGTCACTCTTGATCGCCTCGAACACCTTGCGCGCCAGTTCCTGTGAGACCCGCTCGCGGATGGCGCCGCATTCGACCAGCGTCGTCCCTTTCACGGTTTCGACGGCGACGTCCCAGCGATCTCGCGCGATCCCCTCCGGCCGATCGTCGAAACGGGTCGGTTGTTTCTCAGCCGCGGCGTGGCGTCGCGAAACAGACGCGGCGATCGGCGCGCCGTTGATCAGGACGCGCACGGCCACGACCAGATCCTTGTCGATCGACTGCTCGCCGTAGTAGAAGCGCGAGGCGTCCTCGCTGACAAGGAGAAAGTCGTCGCCGGCCGGAATCTCGACGATGATCCGGCGTCCGAGCGCCCGTTCCGAATCGCGCTGCCGCTGCCGCCGCCGCCGGTGCGCCTGCAGCGTCGTCGCGAGGCTCGCCGCGACGACGAGCAGCAAGAGCGCGACCAGGGCCGCGATCGCATCACGCATGCGACGTGATAACGTGGCGGCTTGTCATTCGATCCGCGGCTGGCGCGCGCCTACGCGGCGTGCGAGGCGCTGGCGCGGTCGCATTACGAGAACTTTCCGGTGGCGTCATGGCTGCTGCCGGCGCCGATGCGCCCGCACGTGGCGGCCGTCTATGCGTTCGCCCGCATCGCCGACGACATCGCCGACGAAGGGACCGTGCCGGCGCAGGAGCGCCTGACCAGGCTGAGCGCCTGGCAACGGCGCTTGCACGCGGCGATCGCAGTCGAGGTCGAAGCCGGCGCGCCGCACGAGCACGAGGACTTGATCATCATCGCGATCGCGCATTCGATTCGTGCCCTCGATCTGCCGATCGCGTGGTTCGACGATTTGATCAGCGCGTTCGCGCAGGATATCACGACGACGCGCTACGCTTCGTGGGCCGAGGTGTTCGACTACTGCCGGCGATCGGCCAATCCGGTAGGGCGGCTGGTGCTGCGCATCGCCGGCTATCGCGACGAGCGGCTCGATCGATCGGCGGACGCCGTGTGCACAGCGCTGCAGCTCACGAATTTCTGGCAGGACTTCGGCCGCGACTGGCGCTCGGGACGCCTCTACGTGCCGCGCGACGTCATCGACGGCTGCGGCGCCGATGAGCGCGATCTCGCGGCGGGGCCGCTCGCACGCGCCTGGCAGGACGCGCTGGCGCGCTGTGTCGCCGTCACCGACGACGAGTTCCGCCGCGGCCGCGCGGTCTGCGACGGGGTCCAGGGCCGGCTGCGCTACGAGCTCCGGTTCACGTGGCTCGGCGGCCGCCGGATCCTCGAACGGGTTGACGAAAGACGCGCAAATCTGCTCGACTACCGGCCCACCCTCGGCGCGCTCGATGTCCCTGCGATCCTGTGGCGCGCCGTCGTGTGGCAAACGTCCGGCGCACGCATCTAGTGGAGCGTATCAACTGAAGCCGTACTGGCCACGACGAGCCTCCGCCCGCAGCCTTCGGGCCGCGACAACGCCGGGGTCCCCACCGCGCACGCCTGCGCGGTGGGGTGGAGCGGAGCGGCCCGGGAGTAAAGCCGAGGAGACCCTCCGGTAGTGGCCCGGAAGACCAGCTTCTACTACTCGTTTCTCGTCCTCCCCGCGGAGCAGCGCCGCGCAATCCTTGCGGTCTGGGACTTCTGCCGCGCCGTCGACGATGCGGTGGATGAGACGCCGACGCCGGGACAGGCCTCGTCTGGCCATGAGGCGGTGGCGTTCTGGCGGGCGGAGCTGGCGCGGTCCTACAACGGGGACGCGCCGCAGACCGCGCAGGGGCGCCGGCTGCAGCCGTTCATCGGGCCGTTCGATCTGCCGCGCCAGGCCTTCGAGGACGTGATCGACGGTGTCGCGATGGACCTCGATCGCGTGCGTTACGAGTCGTTTGCCGATCTGTTGCAGTACTGCCAGCGCGTGGCGTCGGCGGTCGGGTTGATCTGCATCCGCATCTTCGGCGCTGCGGACGCGCGCGCGTGCGAGTACGCGGTCAACCTCGGCGTCGCGCTGCAGTTGACCAACATCCTGCGCGACGTCAAAGGCGATCTCGCGCGCGGCCGCGTCTACCTGCCGCTCGAGGATCTGGCGGCGTGCGGCTGCACGGTGGACGATCTCTCGGCCGGCGTGGTCAGCGATCCGGTGCGCCGTGTGCTTCAATTTGAAGCGCGGCGGGCGCACGAGTTCTACGATCGGGCGCGCGCCGCGCTGCCGCCGCAGGATCGGCGCCGCCTGGTCGCGGCCGAAATCATGCGCGCGGTCTACTTCGAGACGCTGCGCCGCATCGAGCGCAGCGGCTATGACGTGTTCACCGCCCGGGCGCGCGTGGGGCGGCCGCGCCAGGCGTTCATTGCGTTGCGACAATGGCTATTTCCGGCGTGAGTTCGCAGGACAGCTACGACGTGATCGTGATCGGCGCCGGCTTCGCCGGCTTGAGCGCGGCGGTCCGCTGCGCGACGCGCGGGGCGCGCGTGCTCGTCGTCGAAGCGCGCTCGCGTCTCGGCGGCCGCGCGACGGCATTTCCCGATCGCGAGACCGGCGAGCTCGTCGACAACGGCCAGCACGTACTGCTCGGCTGCTACACCGACACGCTCGCGTTCCTGCGCGACATCGGCGCGAGCGATCACGTCAGCGTGCAGCCGCAATTGACGGTGACGATGATCGATCGGCAGGGGCGCCGATCGCGGCTGAGCTGTCCGACGTATCTGCCGCCGCCGCTCCATCTGCTCGCCGGCCTGTTCGAGTGGGACGCCCTCGACTGGCGCGATCGCTTCTCGGCGATCAACATGGCGACGCCGATCAAGCTCGCCCGCCGCGAGCTGCTGCCGGGCGCGAAGCGGAAGGCCGCGTCCACCGGCGAGACCGTCGAGAGTTTCCTGATTCGCAACGGCCAGACCGGCCGCCTTCGCGAGATGTTGTGGAATCCGCTGGCGCTCGCCGCGCTCAATCAGCCGCCGGATCGCGCGTCGGCGCCGCCGTTCGCGCGCGTCCTCGGCGAGATGTTCGGCAGCGATCCGCGGGCGGCGGCGATCGTGCTCCCGGTCAAGCCTCTGCACGTGATGTATGCCGAGCCGGCGCGGCGCTATGTCGAGAGCCGCGGCGGCACGGTGCGAATGGGCTCGGCCGCCAAAGTGCGGGTGAACGGCGGCGTCAGCCTCGCCGTCGTCGCCGACGGTCACCAGTGGTCGGCGAAGAGCGTCATCTCGGCCGTGCCGTGGTACGCGATCGCGGAGCTCTTCGACGCGGTCCCTGCGGCATTGAAGGATCTCGTCGATCGCGCGCGGAAGATGGATTCGTGCCCGATCGTCACCGTCAATCTCTGGTTCAATCGGCGGATCATCGACGAGCCGTTCATCGGCCTGCCCGGCCGCGTGATGCAGTGGGTGTTCGACAAGGGATTGGTGTTTGGCGACGAGGCCTCACACCTGTCGCTCGTCTCGAGCGGCGCCGATGCGATGATGTCGCGCACCAACGACGAGTTGATTCAGCTCGCGCAGCAGGAGCTCTACGAAGCGATACCCGACGTCCGCACCGCGACGCTGCTGCGTGCGACCGTCATCCGCGAGCCGCGCGCGACGTTCTCGCTGGCGTCCGGGCAGCCCGAGCGGCCGGGAACGGAGACCGGCGTCCGCGGGTTCTATCTCGCCGGCGACTGGATCGACACCGGCTTGCCCGCTACGATCGAATCGGCGGTCCGCTCCGGCAATCGCGCCGCCGATCTCAGCGCATGAACGCCATCGTCGTCCACTACAAGGAGCTCGCGCTCAAAGGGAAGAACCGCCCGTGGTTCATCCAGCTCCTGGTGCGTCATCTGAAGTTCGCGCTCGCCGGATTGAGCGTCCGGTCGATCCGCTCGATCATGGGCCGCATCGAAATCGAGCTATCGAATCCCGAATCCCAAAACCCGAATCCCGTCTGGGATCACGTACGCGATCGCATCCGCACCGTCTTCGGCATCGCCAACTTCTCGTACGCGGGCAGGGGCTCGCACGATTTCCAGGCGCTGGCCTCGGCCATCCTCGCCGACCTCGGCGACCGCCAGGCCGAATCGTTTCGCGTGTCGGCGACGCGCGCCGACAAGCGGCTGCCGTTCACGTCGCCGCAGGTCGAGCGCGAAGTGGGCGGCCTGATCAAGGTCGCCAAAGGATGGCGCGTCGATCTCGATCGCCCCGCGCTGACGATTTACATCGAGATGCTGCCGGAGGGCGCGTTCTATTTCTTCGGCAAAGAACGCGGCGCGGGGGGACTGCCGACAGGAACCGGTGGACGCGTCGCCTGCCTGTTGTCGGGCGGCATCGACTCGCCGGTGGCGGCGTATCGTCTGATGCGCCGCGGCTGCACGGTGCTCTTCATTCACTTTCACGCGTATCCGATTCTGTCGTACGCGTCGCAGGAAAAGGTCCGCGAGATCGCCGCGCTGCTGACGAAGTATCAGCTCCGATCGCGGCTGGTGCTCGTGCCCTTCGGCGACCTGCAGCAGAAGGTCGTCCTCTCGGTCCGCCCCGAGCTGCGCGTCGTCGTCTACCGGCGGCTGATGCTGCGCATCGCGGAGCGGATCGCGCGGCGCTGGCACGCGCGGGCGCTGGTGACCGGCGAGGTGATCGGGCAGGTCGCGTCGCAGACGCTCGAGAACATGACGACCATCGCGGAAGTCGCCGGCCTGGAGGTGCTGCGGCCGCTCGTCGGCATGGACAAAGACGAAATCACGGCGGAAGCCGAGCGCATCGGGACGTTCCCGATTTCGATCATTCCGGATCAGGACTGCTGCACGCTGTTCACGCCGCGGCATCCGTCGACGCGCGTCCGCCACGAGGAGGTTGCCGAGGCCGAGGCGGCGCTGCCCATCGACGAGATGGTCGCCGCCGCGGCCGGCGCCGCCGTCGTGGAGGAGTTCCGGTTCCCTTTGCTAGAATTGCCGATCCAGGCAACGCGTTAACCCTTTCAGACGAGGCGAGTGATGGCCGGAACGGCAGCGCAACTCTCCGAAATCGAAACGATCCTCGGCGCGGATGCCGACGCTCTGCTCCGGCATCGCTGCCAGACGATCCCGAAAGAAAGCCTTCATCTCCCGGGTCCCGACATCATCGACCGTGTCTACAGCACAACCGACCGCCCGACGCGAGCGCTGACGAGCCTGCAGGCGCTCATCGGTCACGGCCGGCTGGCGGCCACCGGATACGTGTCGATCCTCCCGGTCGATCAGGGCATCGAGCACTCGGCCGGCGCCTCGTTCGCGCCGAATCCGATGTATTTCGATCCCGAGAACATCGTCAAGCTGGCCATCGAGGGCGGCTGCAACGCGGTCGCGTCGACGCTGGGCGTGCTCGGATCGGTGGCGCGAAAATACGCGCACAAGATCCCCTTCCTCCTGAAGGTCAATCACAACGAGTTCCTCTCCTATCCGAACAGCTTCGATCAGATCCGCTTCGCGAGCGTTCGACAGGCGTTCGACATGGGGGCGATGGGCGTGGGCGCGACCATCTACTTTGGATCGGAAGAGTCCAAGCGGCAGCTTCAGGAAGTGACCGGGATGTTCCAGCAGGCGCACGAGCTCGGCATGTTCACCGTGCTGTGGTGCTACCTGCGCAACGCCGCGTTCAAGCAAGGCGATATCGACTATCACCTCTCCGCGGATCTGACCGGTCAGGCGAACCACCTCGGTGTGACGATCGAAGCCGATATCATCAAGCAGAAGCTGCCGGAGAACAACGGCGGCTACAACGCGCTCAAGTTCGGCAAGACGCACAAGAAGGTGTACTCCGACCTGACGACCGACAACCCGATCGACCTGACGCGGTATCAGGTCGCGAACTGCTACATGGGCCGCGCCGGGTTGATCAACTCTGGCGGCGCGTCGGCGGGTGAAAGCGATCTGAAGGAAGCGGTGAAGACCGCCGTCATCAACAAGCGCGCGGGCGGCATGGGGCTGATTTCCGGCCGCAAGGCGTTCCAGCGCCCGTTGAACGAGGGCGTCCGTCTGTTGAACGCCATCCAGGACGTGTATCTGAACCCCGACATCACGATCGCCTGACGCGGTGAGCATCCCGGCGATGGTGGAGGCGGGCGCGGTCACCGGCGAGGCGATCGATCGGCTCGTACGGACGGCGGTCTTCGGCGACGGCGCGGTCGAGCGCGGCACCGCTCGCTGGCAGCTCCGCAGCCTCGCCGCTGCCGCGGGCATTCGTGCGGCATCGATTCACGGTCTCTACGGCGCGCTCGGCCGCGGCGATGCCGGCGGCTTCACCGTCCCCGCCTTCAACATTCGCACACTGGCGTACGACACCGCGCGCGCGGTTGTGCGCGCGGCGAAGGCGCTGAACGCCGGTGCGCTGATCTTCGAAATCTCTCGCTCCGAGATGGCCTACACGCACCAGCGCCCGCACGAGTACGCAGCCGTCGTGCTCGCCGCCGCGCTGCGCGAAGCGTTCACCGGCCCCGTCTTCATCCAGGGCGATCACGTTCAGGTGAACGCGAAAAAGTACCACAGCGCCGACCGGGACGATGAGCTCGATGCGCTTCGCGCGCTCATCACCGAAGAGATCGCGGCCGGCTTCCTGAACATCGACGTCGACTCGTCCACACTCGTCGATGTCGAGAAGGCGACGCTCGACGAGCAGCAGGCGCTCAACACGTCGCTGGCGGCCGAGTTCACGGCGTTCGTCCGTGCGCACGAGCCCGATGGCGTGACGATATCGGTGGGCGGAGAGATTGGTGAGGTCGGCGGCAAGAACTCGGACGTCCACGAGTTGCGCGCGTTCATGAGCGGCTACGACGCGGCGCTGAAACAGCATGGCGCGAATCTCGCCGGCATCAGCAAGATCAGCGTCCAGACGGGAACGGCGCACGGCGGTTTCGTCAACCCGGACGGCACCGTGCGGACCGACGTGAAGATCGACCTCGCGACGCTCACGGAGCTGTCGCGTGTGGCTCGGCAGGAGTACGGGATGGCCGGCGCCGTCCAGCACGGGGCATCGACGCTGCCGCCTGACGCGTTCGAGGCCTTCCCGCGCGCCGGCGCCTGCGAGATTCACCTGGCGACGGAGTTCCAGAACATCGTCTACGAGCATCCACTGTTTCCGGCGAACCTCAAGGCTGAGATCTATGCGTGGGTGCGCGAGCACGCGACCGAAGAGCGCAAACCGAACGACACCGACGAACAGTTCATCTACCGCGCGCGCAAGAAAGCGCTCGGCACGTTCAAGAAGCGTCTGTGGGATCTGAGCGACGACGTCCGGCGGGCGATCGGCCAGTCGCTCGAAGATCGTTTCGTGTTCCTCATGCAGCAGCTCAGGATCACCAACACCGCGCCGATGGTTGCGAAATTCGTCGAGGCGCCGCCGATCCCGATCGATCGCGACGCCGAGATTGGCGCCGCGGGCGGCACAATCGTGACGACGGACAAGCGGGCCGAAGGCCTCGCCGATTGAGGCCGGCCGGTGAGCCTACGAAACCTCGAAACGTTTTCGTGTTTTCGTGGCTTCGCGGTTTCGTGTTTTCGTGGTTTCCTGTCTTCGTGGGCTCGCGGCTTGGCGGTGTTGAGCTGGGGCGTTGTCACGGCCGGCTGTGCGCATCACTACACGACGACCGGCCTGGTGCTCAAAACCGATCCGCCCTCGACGGTGACCATCTCCCATGACGCGTTTCCGGGCTACATGGACGCGATGGTCATGCCGTTCGACATCAAAGGCGCCGCGCGCCGCGAGAAACTCATGGCCGGCGATCGCGTCAAGTTCCGTCTCGCGGTGAAGGGCGATCGATCGTGGGTGGACGAGATCGAAGTCGTGTCCGCCGCGCCGGTGGACGCGGGACTGCAGCAGACGCCGGCGGCGCCGCGGCTCGTGCCGGTCGGATCGCCGCTGCCTGACTTCGAGCTGACCGACCAGGAGAGCCGGCGCATCGCGCTGTCGTCGCTGAAGGGAAAAGTCGTCGCCGTCACGTTCATCTATACGCGTTGTCCGCTGCCCGATTACTGCCCGAGGATGGTCCAGAATTTCCGCGCGGTGCGCGATCGCTTCGCGGCACACATGGGTCGCGATCTCGTGCTCCTCACGATCAGCTTCGATCCGAAGTTCGACACGCCCGCGACGCTGGCGCGCTACGCGGCGTCAGAGCGCGCGGGTGGACCCGGCTGGTACTTCCTGACCGGCGATCCGGCGAACATCGAACGCGTCTGCAATGCGTTCGGGATTCAGTACTGGGCTGAAGAAGGGATGATCACGCATTCGCTGCAGACGGCCGTCATCGATCGTGAGGGCCGCCTCGCGGCGACAGTTGAAGGCAAGGACTTCACGCCGAAGCAGCTGGGAGATCTCGTCGAGGCGGCCCTCCAAAAATAGTCACCACAGAGGACACGGAGGACACCGAGGAAAGACTTTACTTTCTATTCTCAGTGTCCTTCGTGTCCTCCGTGGTGGAGAGCTTACTGTGCAGCCGTCGACACCCGCAGCTTCTGCACCTGCGGCAGATCCGCATCCGCGTTCGCCCATGCTTTCGCGGCGCGGCTGCGCGCCTCGCGCGCGTCAGACGACTTGCCGAGGCCGTCGAGTGAAACGGCGAGGCCGAAAAAGGCGCGGCCGCTGCCAGGTTCGCGTCCGAGCGTCTCACGGTACGCGTGTTCCGCCGTCGCGAAATCGCCGAGCGCCAGCGCGACGTTCGCCCAGCCTTCGGCGACTGGCCGCGGATAGGACGGCGGCTCGGTGTAGAGCATCGCCGCCTCCCGATCCGCCGCTTTGCGGAACAGCTCGTCGCCCTTCTTGCGGTCGCCGCCACGCGCCGCGATTGCCGCTTCGAGCTCCTGCGCGCCGATGCTGATCGGCTCCCTCGCCGAGGTGACGCCCTCGAGATCCTTCTGCATCTCGGCGAGCGTCGCCTTCGCCTTGTCGATCTGACCCGTCGCGGCCTGCGCGAGGCCAATCGCCCAGTGCCGCCACGCATTCTGCTCCGGCTTGTCGTAGACGGGGATGGTCGTGCCGTCGAGAATCTCGTTCCATTTCTCGAAGCGGACGACCGTCTTGATCAAACCGAAGTAGCCCTGCCGCCACGGGCCGGTCTGCAGGTTGCCACTCCGCTCGCGCGGGTTCTCCTTGAATGTCAGGAGGTGCTGCACCCGCGCCATCGAATCCTGATAGCGCCCGCCGAGATTCAGCGACTGAATCAGGAAGTGCACGTTGTGGCCGTGATGGCCGGTGGGATACAGCGTGTCGGCGTTGATCCAGGTGAGCTCGTTTTCGGCCGCGGCCGTGAACGCCGCGATCGCTTCCTGGATCTTGTCGCTCTGCGCGTAAATGTGTCCAGGCATGTGCAGCGCGTGCGGGATGTTGGAGACGAGCTGTGCGTAACGCTCGCACGCGTGCCAGGCTTTCTCGGGCGTCTTACTGCCTTCGTACGCGTGAATCAGGTAATGGTGCGCGCCGAAGTGGGTGTCGTCCCTGGCGACGACTTCTTCGAGCAGCTGGATCGCTTCCATCGTGTGCGCGCGCGGCTCCTTGCTCACTGGCTCGAATCCGTTGGAGATCGCGAGGCCGAGCATCGACCTGGCATCGAGATCGTCCGGATACGCGGCGACGAGCTTGCGCAATCCCGCGATGTAGGCCGCGTCCGCATCCTCCTTGCTGCCCGCTGCGCGACGCGCCGCCTGCGCTTCGATGTAGAGACGCTCGCGATCGGTGACCGTGTCGCGCAGCGCCATCGCTTTGGCGATCGCCTCGCGCGCGCGGATTTGCGGGTTCACCGCCGCGCCGTTCGTCGTGCGTGCCACCGCGTCGCCTGATGCCTCGAGCGCCGCGCCGGCTCCGCGGCCGGCGCCGGCGTTCGCGTTGTTGCGCATCAACTGGAACGCCGGACGGTAATCGCTGGCCGCGCTGAGCGCGATGCACCAGTGCGCCATCGCCATGTCGGGATCGAGCTGCGCCGCCTGCGCGCACGAGCGTTCGGACTCCATGAACCAGAACGAGTGAATCTGCGAGAGGCCCTGCTGAAAGAACCGGCGCGCCTCTTCGGATTTGGTGGTGACCGCAAAACGCGTCGAGTCGCCCATGCCAGGCAGCAGCTTCGCCGGAAGAAGCGGCTGCGATCCGGCGGGGACGACGCACATGTCGGGTTCACGGCGTGCCTGCGTCTGTTTACCGGCCGCGACGACGTCGGACGACAGCGTGCCGGCCGCGATGAGAAGGATGGCGGCAAGAGCGATTCGTGGCATCCGCACATCTTAGACAAAAAAAGGGCCGGCCGCTCAGGGTTCACCTGGGCTGCCGGCCCGCTTCGTCTGACTGATGTTCGGCGTCTGCTACTTACTCAATCCAGGCAAACGAACCCTGATTCCAGCTGCCGCCGCCGTTTGCGCCAGGCCACGGAATCATCACGATGCGGGTGCGCTCGTGAACGGGTGCGTTGTTGTCCGCGCGCGTCGACCCCGCGGTGATCATGAACCCGACCATCTCGCCAGGCGCCGGCTGATGACCGTTGAATGGCGCCCAGAACGCGTTGTAGAACCAGCCGTTCGCGATATCTCCGGGACTGCCGAGACCCTTGTCCGTCTGGCAGGGACGTAGACGCTCGCCGCCGGTGCCGTACCACTGACCGTTGATGCGTTCGAAGACCCAGATCGTCGATTCCTGCAGTGCCCCGCCGATGTCGACGCCGGGCCATCCGCAACGCCGCGTGTGATCGATGTGGAAGCTGCCGCCGCCGAATCCGATCGAGGTGATGTCGGAGGTGATCGCCCAGCCGCGGACGTCGGGGCTGCCGCCTACGATGCGCACGTCGTTGAGATTGAATCCGTCGGGAGCGGAAGGCGGCGCCGGCGTCGGTTCCGGCATCGGCTCAGGCTCGGGAGCCGGAGGCGGCGGAGTGGGTGCGGGCGCCTGAGGCTGCGGCCGGCGCAGCGTCGTGTTGCCGTGAACCGGACCGAGGCACGTCGTGCCCTGATAGCTCAGAGGAAGCGCGTAGCCGTTGTCTTCGACATTGCCGTTCGCCGTGAGGTCGAACGCGCAGCCGCCCGGGAAGAGCGATCCGCTCGCGTTGCCGCGGACCGTGAGCGTGACCGCGGCGCCGTTGAGCTGACCCTGACCCGCACCGGAGATGGTCACGCCGCCACCGCATTCCGCGGTGAACGATCCGGAGATCGACGTCGCGTTCTGGTCGCTCACCTGAAACTGGAAGTTGCCGCAGCTGCCGGGATCGGGCACGCCCGCGGGCAACGCGTTCGATGTCCACACGCCCATCATCGAAGGCGCGCTGGGCGTCGTGCTGGTGTTCGTCGTCGGCGCCGTCGGCGCGATGACGTTCGTCGAGTGCTCGAAGCCGCACGCCGCGGTGAGCGTGACGACGCCGAGCGAGGCGATCAGTGTGTGTACCTTGGTCATTACAAACCTGTCTGGGTGCGCACAATCCTGTGCGCGGGAAACCGAGAGAACCGAGTTTTTACTGAGAAAATGCGCGAGCTGTCGGCTGCCAGTGCAGGTTGACGGCCAACCTGCACTCTTGTGACGTATCGGTGCACTCGAGTTCGTGCAGGATGGAGCGACCGCGATTACGGTTCAGCTCACTCGCGCACAGGATGGCGGAAGCCGTTCAGGAAATCGCGAAGACCCTCGTGCGTACTCCTGAACGCGAGGTCGTCCCAGGGAATCGATTCGCGGTCGAACACCATCGTTTCGAGACATTCCTCGTCGCTGCAGAGCTCGCCGCCCATGGCGGTCGCGGCGTAGACGACGATGACAGGTGCGCGGCCCGGATACGAGTAGATGTTGACGAGCGCGTCGAGGCGGACGTCGAGGCCGCACTCTTCTCGCGCCTCGCGAACGGCGGCGGCGGTCAGCGTCTCGCCGCGGTCGACGTAGCCGCCGGGGAACACCCACTTGCCGTAGCCGGGATCGATCGCGCGGCGGACGAGGACCAGGCCGCGGTTCGACGTCTCGATGATGGTGCCGACCGCGATCTTGGGATCGATGTAGAACACGAATCCGCAGGCGGTGCAGACGGGACGCGTCGGTTCGGTTGTCTTCAGCACCCGCCGCTCGAGCGCGCCGCCGCACCGCGGACAGAAGCGGTAGGCGTGCGAGTCGTCGTGCGGGTGCAGATGATTCACACTACAATTTTCGCATGTCTATTCTGAAGATCGCACGCATGGGGCATCCCGTGCTGCGTGCGAAAGCGCGGGCGCTGGACAAAGCCGAGATCAAGAACGCCGCGACCCAGAGGCTGATCGACGACATGATCGACACGATGGTCGAGTATCACGGCGTCGGCCTCGCGGCGCCGCAGGTCCACGAGAGCGTGCGCATCTTCGTCGCCGCGCTCGACTCGGCCGAGGAGGGCGAAGAGGCAGAGCCGGTCGTGCTCATCAATCCGGAAATCGCCGTCGTCGGCGGCGACGTGGTCGAGGACTGGGAGGGGTGCCTCAGCATTCCCGACATCCGCGGCCGCGTGCCGCGTGCGCGCGAGATCCGCGTCCGCGCCTACGATCGGAAAGGCGATCGCATCGAGCTGCGCGCGCACGATTTTCCCGCGCGCGTCATCCAGCACGAAACCGATCACCTCGACGGCGTGCTCTTCTTCGATCGGATGCGGTCCTTCGAGACGCTGACCTACCTCGACGAGTACTCACGCTACTGGACGAAAGACGGACGCGACTGACAGCCAAGCCGTGCGGCACTCGTCGGGCGCCCTTCAGGCCCGCAAATCGCCGCGCCTGACCGTGTCCGCCGTCGCTGTCGCGAAGGCGGAAGGCACGGGCCTACGATCGTCCCGAGAGTCGCTTCCGCTCCAATTGCCGCTCCGACTGCAGCCGCTCCAGCTCCACCTCTGAGTGATCGGCGAACTGCATCGCCGCCGCGATCGCACGATGCCCGGCGACCTCCGCGATCGCGCGATGCATCGACTGGCAGACGCGCCGGTACGACGGATGTCCCTGCGGCGAGGTTCGAAGCTCGATCACGTGCATCGCTTCGCGCGCGTTCATCTCCATGTAGAACCGGACGCGATACGCCATGACGACGGCGTACGGCGCGACGTCGGCGAGCTGGTGCGACTGGAGCTGCTCGTAGAGATCCGCGGACCGATCCATCACCGCGCGCCAGTCGTCGAGCGCCCCGGCCTCCTCGATCGCCGCCGGCTCGACGTAGCCGTGGCGCGTGCTGAGCGGCTGCCACTCGAGCGTCAGCAGACGATGGCGCTGGAGATCGCGAAACGCGCCGTAATCGGCGAGAACGTCGAAGCGATAGCTGGTCCGCTCGAACGCGCGTCCCGGCTTGTGGCGTCGATTGGCGCGGCGGCCGACGTACGCCCGCAGCAGCGCCGCGCGCTCGTCTGCGGACAGCTGTCGCGCCGCGTCGCGGAGTTGATCGTCGGGGAGCGCCGACACCGAGTAGAGTGCGGCGGCGACGACTTTCAGCTCGCCATCAGGATCGAAGTCGGTGAGCGTGACCTCGCCGCGCGGGTCGGGCGCGAGATCGTCGATGAACGGACGCGCGACCGCGGCGAACTCGCGGCGCGTGTCGGCGAGATAGCCGATCCAGCGGCCGCCGCGATCCGGCTGATCGATCCGCGCGAGAAATGCGGGGATCACCTTGCGGACTTCGGTGAGGATCTGTTGGGCGCAGTCGCGGACTTCGTCGAGCGGATGCGCGAACATCCGCAGCAGCAGCGCCTCGAATGCCTGGCCGGTGCCGAAGAGACCGACGTTCGACGTGGTCGCCGCCGGCAGCAGTCCGCGCAGCGTGTCGAGCGCCTTGGCGCGAATCACCGATTTGTAGACGCCCTCGGAATCTTCGGGCGATTTCGGATACTTCGCGCGGAAATGCGATTCCATCGCGGGAATCCATCGCGCGTAGGTCTCGAACGCGTGGTCGAGCGTGCGGATGTATGCGTCGCCGAGCGGCGATCGATCGAGCTCCGCCGGCACGTGATACTTCCAGCGGCCGTTGGGCCGGTCGGTGTACGGCACGTATCGCGTCGACTGCTCGAGGTACGCCATCAGGCGTCCCCACTCGAGCACTTTCGTCAGCACGTTCGAGACGCCCT
>DAIUKO010000043.1:0-33532 GCA_036848175.1 Vicinamibacterales bacterium
TCGTGGAACGACGGCGCCGGCGCGGCGCGCGTCTACACGCTCGCCGGCATCATCCGCTACGCGATGCCGTACCTCGATCCCGGCAGCTTGACCGACGAAGAGGCGCAGCACGTCGCCGCGTACATCAACTCGCAGCCGCGGCCGCACTTTCCGTTCAAGGATCGCGATTACCCCGGATCGAAGGTCCCCGTCGACGCGGTCTATTACAAGCACTAGCCATGCTGACCGTGTCCTCGAGCACGCATCCGGGCGCCGTGCGGAAGATCAACGAGGATTCGCTGCTCTGGGACGCGCACCTCGGTCTGCTGGTGGTCGCCGACGGGATGGGCGGGCACAACGCCGGTGAAGTGGCATCGCATCTTGCCGTCGACACGCTGCACGCCTTCATGAAGCGGAGCGCCGACGGCGACGATTTCACGTGGCCCTTCGGGATCAATCCGCGGCTGTCGTTCGCCGCCAACCGGCTGATCACGGCGCTGAAGATTGCGAACCACCGCGTCTACCGCGAATCGGAAGCCAATTCCGAATACACCGGCATGGGCACGACCGTCGTCGTCGCGCTCGCCGAGGGCGCGCACATGACCTTCGTGAGCGTCGGCGACAGCCGGATGTATTCGCTGCAGGAGTCGGAGCTGCGCCAGCTGACCAGCGACGACTCGTGGGTGGTGATGCTGCAGAAGGAATCGGGCGTCGACGCGCGCGCGTTCGACAAACATCCGATGCGTCACGTGCTGACGAGCGTGGTCGGCGCCCGGCCGGAAGTCGACGCCGAAGTGCAGGAGATGGAGCTGGTGAACGGCCAGACGATCATGTTGTGCACCGACGGCCTGCACGGCGGACTGCCCGACGCGTTGATTCGGTCAATCTTGCAGGCGGAAACCGATCTGCAGCGTGCTGCCGACCGACTGGTGGACACCGCCGTCCAAAGAGACGGCAGCGACAACGTGACGATCCTGCTCGCCCGCTATTCTGGATAGGGGTAGACTGCCAGCAGCGCGACCATGAAGGTCCTCTTCCTCACGGTGCTCGCCATCGTTCTGGCGCTCGCGGAAAGCGCCGCGCAACCGCCGCGATTCCGCGGCGGCGGCCGTTTCTTCCGCGATCCGTTCCGGACCGAGCTCAACTACGACGGTGCGTTCACCTTCTGCCGCATCGCATTTCGTCAGAACCCGTACGGCGACGGCGGCGGCTGGTCGGTGGATTATCCGAAGGCGGACGTGAACCTGTCGTTCCGCCTCTCGGAGCTGACGACGATCAACGTCAGCCGCGATCCGGCGACGGAATTCCAGCACGTCGTGCTGCGGCTGGACGATCCGCAGATGACGAAGTGCGCGTTCATCATGATGACGGAGCCGGGCGCGCTCTACATGGACGATCACGAAGCGGCCGGGCTGCGCGACTACCTGCTGCGCGGCGGGTTTCTCTGGGCCGATGATTTCTGGGGCGACTACGCGTTTCAGGTCTTCGAGAACGAGATGCGCAAGGCGCTCCCGTCGGCGACCTACCCGATCGTCGATCTTCCCCTCGACCACACGCTGTTTCACACGCTCTACGACGTCAAACACTTTCCGCAGATTCCGTCGATCGGCTTCTGGTTCGGCGGCCGCACGTCGGAGCGCGGCGCGCTCAGCGCCACGCCGCACGCGCGCGCCATCTTCGACCAGAACGGCCACATGATCGTGTTCATCTCGCACAACACCGACTTCGGCGACGCGTTCGAGCGCGAGGGCGAGAACCGCGATTACTTCGATCACTTCGCCGCCGACGGCTACGCCGTCGGCATCAACGTGATTCTCTACGCGTTGACGCACTGACCACCGCATACACGCGCCCCTCTCCTTCCGAGTGCTCGAGCCGCAGGCGATCGCGGAATCGATCCATCCGACCATCGATCTCGGCGCGATCGCCGGCGCGATACCAGTCGGTGTGCATCACCACGTAGGTGACGCCCAATCGCGCGAGGCTGGCGACGCTCTGCTCGTCCGGGAATCGCGTCAGCTCGTCGTAGAGCTCGACGTGCAGCGGCAATCGCAGGCCGCTGTAGCCGTGTACGGTCTTCTGCCAGTGCGCCGTCGAGTGGAGCATGAACGCGGTGTGACGCCGTTCCCACGCGCCGAGGTCGCCGGGACTCGGCAGCGGCACTTCGGCGACGACGAACGGTGTCGGTTGCGTGGCGAGCCAGCGATCGATGGGTGGAATCTCTGGGCGATACGCGTCGAGGCCGAGCGGGAACGAGGCGAACTCGGCGACAAGCATCAAGCCGGCCACCGCGTACATCCACGAAACTTCAAAACCACGAAACCACGAAACAAATTGATCTTTTTCGCGGTTTCGCGGTTTCGTGGTTTCGTGCGTCTGGTGCGCTTGCCTGAGTGAACGTACGATGCACTCGACGCCGAATCCCGCGAGGATCGCGAGGCCGAGGATCGCGAGCAGCATGAATCGCGACGGCACACGGATGAAGTTCAGCCCCGGCAGCCAATAGACGAGCGGCCAGAGACCGATGGGCGGACCGAGCGTGAGCCACACGCTCACCAGGGTCAGCAGCGCGTAGAACCCGATCGCGCGTCTGTCGACGCCGCTCGTCCCTCCGTCGCGTCGAGCTCCAGCCGGAGCACGCCGGATCGTGATCGCGCACAGCGCGAGCACGATTGGCACACATCCCGGAAACAGGTACGCGTCAGCCGTCTCGTTGATCCGCGCGCTCGGAAACAGCGACAACACCCACTGATGTGCGTGGGACGGCGACGCCAGGAAGCTCGACGCGCTGACCGTCCAGTTCTCGAGCGTTCTCCGCAAGCCGGCCTCGCGCTGGACGATCGTGTAGGGAACGAACGCGAGCAGCGCCGGCGCGAGCAGCAGCGCTCCTGCGACTCCGAGGTCGCGTAGGCGTCGAGCGATGGCCATCCGATCGCCGGTCGCGAGGCGGAACGCGATCAGGGCGATCATCGCGAGCGTGAGGAAGACGACGCCGTGGCCGCTCGACAGCGCTTGCAGCGTGAACAACGCCGCCGCCATGCGCAGATCGACGCGCCGGCCTTCGTCGAGATACGCGTGCAGCGAGGCCAGCCCGAACGGCACCCACTGAATGGTCGCAAGGTGGAGTTGATCCAGGCGCAGAAATCGCGGCGGTGAGAACGCGAAGACGACGCCGCTGATCACGGCGGCACTCGGGCCGACGCCGACCTGCCGCGCAAGTGCGTATCCGCCGACGCCGCACAACGCCGCAGACAGCAGCGCGACGAGGTTCATCGCCAGAACCGGATTGGCGGTGATCCAGAGGATCGGTGCGGCGATGACGGCGCTGCCGATCAGATTTTCCGAGTAGGCCAGCGTGTGCCGCAGCGGGTAATAGATGTTCGCTTCGAAGATCCGCAGCGGCTGGTGTGTGAAGGCGTGGACGTCCCAGGCGAGCGTCCACAGGAAGAGATTGGTATCGGGGCTCGCCGACATGACGTGATCGGCAGGGCGGACGCTGAGCGGAAACGCGAGCAGCGCCGTCAGTGCGGCGAAGAGCACGGCGACCCGGCACGTCCGGCGCCGCTCTGCAGCGCGGAACGCGATCAACGCGCGGGCCTTGGATACGTCTGACTGATGCCCGTCCGCTGGTTCGTCACCGCGAACGAGCCGTCCTCGTTCGCGCTCACCTTCAGTCCGTGGCCGGTGCTGTCATCGAGGTTGGCGATGCGGTCGTCCGGAAAATTCTCGGCGCCGGCAGTCCGCGATCGATCGATCTGCCACACATCCTGGAGCTGCCCGGCCGATTGCGCGCGATGCAGCATCGCAAACGCCTCGGCGGCGCCGCCTTTGGTCGCGCCGTTGTTCATCACCGCGACGCGCGGCCTGATCGCCGCCACGTAGGCGGGATGGGTCACGTCCCGCCCTCCGTGGTGCGGCACGAGATAGACATCGGCGGCGCCGAGCAGATTCCTCGGACAGAACAACGCGAACAGCGGCTGGCCGGTGAGATCGCCGACGTCGATGAACCGGAAGCGGCCGTAGCGAAGGCGGATGCCGGTGGACCGCGGGTTCTCGAACGGCTCCTCAGCATCGGGCGCGGACGGCGTGCACGTGGCATTCGATTGCCCTGCGCCGGCGAGCGGCTTGGCCATCGTCGCGCGATCCGAGCTCACGATAATCGCCTCGACGCCTTTCAACGGCAGACGGTCGCCGGGCTTCGGCTCGAGATGCTGACTCTTCGCGCGAACCGCCGCATAGGCTTCGAAGGCGCGCAATTGAGTGCCGGGATCCCCCGTTCCGGGACTGGTGACGCTGCCGTGATCGATGAACGTCCCGATTGGGATCTTCGACGCGAGTTCGATCACGCCGCCATCGTGATCGGTGTGGAAGTGCGTCGTCAGCAGGTAATCGATCCGCGTGAGGCCGGCGGCGCGGGCCGCGGCGAGGATGCGACTCGAATCGCGCCCGTCGTTGCCGGCCCAGCCTGAATCGACGAGCAGCGACTCTCCCGCGGGCGTGACGATCAGCGTCGACTGCCCGCCTTCGACGTCGATGAAGTAGATGTCGAGGGTTTTTGCGGCGCTCGCACCGATCGCGAGCGCGAAGGCGGCGAGAGCCACAGCCCGCACCGCCCCGGAGAGTCTCGTCACACGGCGAATCTTATCGCGTTGTCGTGCCGAACGTCTCGCATGCGCGCGGGTCGCCCGATTGCATTCCTCGTTGGAACCACTCGACACGCTGCGCAGACGTCCCGTGCGTGAAGCGATCCGGCATCACGCGGCCGGTCGACATGCGCTGCAGCCGATCGTCGCCGATTGCCGCAGCCGCACGCAGCGCTTCATCGGCGTCGCCCGGTTCGAGCTCGACGCCGCCGGCCTGGAAGCGGCCCTGCTGCGACGCCGCATGGCCCCACACGCCGGCGAAGCAGTCGGCCTGGAGCTCGAGCGCGACCGACGCACTGTTCGCTCCGCTGCGGGACCCGCGCACGCGTTCGGTGTAGCCGAGCAGATTCTGCACGTGATGCCCGATCTCGTGCGTGATCACATAGGCCTGCGCGAAGTCGCCGGGGGCGCCGAACCGCTGCGACAGCTCGGCGAAGAATCCGAGATCGAGATAGACCTTGCGATCGCTCGGACAGTAGAAAGGTCCGGTCGCGGATTCGGCGGACCCGCACGCGGACTGGATCGCGTCGCGGAACAGCGCGACGTGCGTTCGCTCGTACCGGCTGCCGAGAATCCGTTCCCACGCCTTCTGTGCGTCCTCGGTGACGGCGTCGACGAAATCCACCAGCTTTTCTTCGGCAGGCGACGTCCGGAGCTCACCTGAGGTGCCCACCGATGTCGGCCCGGAGGACGTCACGTTGCCAAGGAGTGAAAACAGATTCGTACCGGTGGCCCAGCTCAGCACGAGGAGGATCAGGAAGCCGCCGATGCCGAGGCCGGCGATGCCGCCCGCGGATCGCCCGCGATAATCTTCGATGTTGCCGCGGTCGCCTGGTGTCCAGCGCATATGTCTGCCTTCGCGGAGCAAGAATGACGCCGCGTCCGCGTGAACCATCATATGCCCCCGCTCAGCCGCGATGTGGCGAGAGTCTTGGATCAATGTACGGCCTATGAAGGCGTTGTGGTTCGTCTGGCTGGTTCTTCTTCCAATCACGCCGGCCGGCCCAGCCGCTGCACCTTCTGTCCCCGCGCTGTTCTCCAGCTACGAGCCCATCACACTTCAGCTCAAGGCTCCCTTCTCCGAACTGATCGATAGCCGCCGCGACACTGACGACTACAGCGTCGTCGGCACACTGTCAGGCGGCGGCGAGTCCGGGCCGCGCACGCCAATCGAGAACGTGAAGATCTCTCTGCGCGGGCATACCAGCCGAAGAGAGTCGGAATGCTCGTTCCCGAAGCTGAAGCTGCATTTCAATCAACCGCCGCAGGAGGGGCCGTTCGCGGGCATCAGGTCGCTCAAGATCGGCACGCACTGCGGCGACGGCGCCGGCGAGACGCTGACTCCGCGATTCGGGCGCCTGCCGAACGAGCGCTCTCCATACCGCGAGGCGTTCGTCTATCGTCTGCTCGACACGCTGCAAGTGCCGACGCTCAAAGCGCGGCCGGCGCGGATCTCCTACGTCTCTGGCGACGGCAAAGCGCCGCTCGTCCGTAACGCGATGTTGCTCGAAGACGATGACGAGGCGCGCGCGCGCCTCGGCGCCGACCAGGAGATTCCGCCGGAGTCGTTCTCGAATGCACGAGACGAGTTCAAGGCCGAAGATACCGCGCAGATTGCATTCGCCGAGGCATTGATCGGCAATTTCGACTGGTGTCTCAAGATGACCGCCGACGATGCGTACCGGTGCGATGCGCGGCGAATCCTCTGGAACGTGATGGCGCTGCGCAGCAGCGGCCGGACGTTCCCGATGCTCTACGACTTCGACGTCTCTGGTATGGTCGCGGGACGGCACCTGTGGTTCGGCGACGTCTACAACGAAGCATTCGCCGCTTCGAAATCACATCCGGAAGTCGAGGTGCTCGGTCAGCTGCAGCGGACGCGGGCGTTGTTCCCGCGCGAGATGCTCGACGCGACGCGTGCGCGATTCATGGAACGCAAGGGCGAGGCGTATCGCGCGCTGCAGAGCGCCGCGCTCGACGAGCCCGGCCGCCGCCGCATTCGCGAGTACCTCGACGCGTTCTACGCCGCCATCGGATCCGACAGCGCCTTCTATCGTCCGGTCGTCACGGCGCCGAACACGATGCCGTACACGTCCCCCGAGCGCGACGCGGTCGCCTGCAAGGATCGCGGCGCGATTCCGATTGGCACCGGCGTCAGCGCTCCGCTCGCCACGCGCGGCTCGATGATGCAGGTCATTCTCCTGGACACGCAGTGGAACTGGGCGACGCCGGTGGTCTGTCCCGCCATCCACACCGGTGCGGTCTGGATCGAGAGCGCGTCGGTCAGCAAGGATTTCCCCGCCGCAACCTCGACGAGTCGATAGCTCCCGCCGTCGCGCCCGCGTTTGACAGCGCCGTGATGTTTCTCCACACTGTCCCGAGCGCGCGCTGGGGCGCCACCTGTCCGCGGCAAGGGAGTTCCCTCCCACCCATCTGGTTCGACTGACAACTCGAACCTTCTTCCGGCCTGACCTAAGCGGACGCCAGGCATGACGGAAAGAAGGTTTGCATGACCACCCTCGACAATTCGAGGAAGGCCGCGAAGCGCTGGCTGCGAGCGCTGCGCGCCGGCGATCGCGACGCCTTCGCGCGCCTGCGGCGCGCCTATCCCGACGCTCCCTCCAATCCCGGCCTGCGCGACATCCAGCATGCGCTCGCTCGCGAGCGCGGCTATGAGAGCTGGACGGCGCTCAAAGCGAGTCTCGCCGCGGAATCATCCGCTGATTCCGCGCTTCCCGCGCTTCTGCACGCGGCAGGAACCGGCGACGTCGAGACGCTCGTCACGATTCTCGAGTCGCGCCCCGATCTGTTGAACCGGCGCGGCGAACTTCCCGCGAACACCGGCGCGCGCACGGCGCTGCATTTTGGCGTCGGGCACGAGCCGATCGTCCGCGCGCTCCTCGAACGCGGCGCCGATCCGAACATCCGCGACGAAGGCGACGACGCGATGCCGCTGCATTTCGCCGCGGAACGCGGCGATCTCGCTGTCGTCACGCTCCTCGTGGAACACGGCGCGGATCCGATCGGCGGCGAGACCTATCACCTGCTGGACGCGGTCGGCTGGGCGGTCTGCTTCGACTACGTGTATCACACGGAGGTTGCACGCTATCTGCTCGCGCACGGCGCGCGCTACACGATCTTCACGGCGACGGCGCTGGGCGAGGTCGAGGCGATCCGCCAGGCCGTGCGCGACGGGGCAGACGTCAATCGGCGGATGGATCGCACCAATCACCGCCGCACGCCGGCACACCTGGCGATCGTCAAGAAGCAGCCGCAGGCGCTGGCGACGCTCGTCGAGCTCGGCGCCGATCCCAATCTCGAGGATGCGGCGGGATTGACGCCGCTCGATCAAGCGGCGCTGATGGGCGAACAGGAGATGGCGGAGCGGCTGATCGACGCCGGGGCTCTCGTCACGCTTCCTGCGGCCTTGATGCTCGGACGAGGGGCCGACGTCGAGCGGCTGGTCCGCGAGAATCCGGATATGCTGCACAACAACCGGCGCTGGGCGCGACTGATCGTGCGCGCCGGTACGCATTCGCCCGCCGATGTCATCGAGCGGCTGCTGCAGTCGGCCGAACGCCTGCGTGCAGGGCTCTCCATCGTCAACCTGCAGGACGACGTGGAGACGGCGGTGGACGGCACGACCGGCTACACGGCGCTCCATGCCGCCGCGTTCAGAGGCAATCGCGACGCGGTCGCGCTGCTGCTGCAACACGGCGCCAACCCGCGGGTTCGCGAGAGCAAGTACCGTGCGACGCCGGCCGGATGGGCGCGCTACGCCGGCCATCAGGCGGCTGCCGATCTGATCCTCCAGTCGGACATCGACATCTTCGACGCGATCGATGCCGACCGTGGCGATCGCGTCGCCGCGATCCTCGATCGCGATGCCGGCGCGATCGATCGTCCATTCCATGCGTACGCGACCAGCGAGCCGCGCGAGGGGCAATGGTGGCCGGAATCCAGTACGACGCCGCTGCAATGGGCGACGAAGCAGAACAAACAGAATGCTCTGCGCGTGTTGATCGAGCACGGCGCCGGCGAGCGGACGCGCGATCAGATGGAGCGCGCCGAACGCGTCGTCACGTTCCTGCAGGGCGCCTGCTGGGACCACGAGGTCCACGGCAAAGCCGACCACCGCATGCACGACCGCGCGGCACAGCGTCTGCTGGAGCAGGATCCCGCCATCGCGCGCGAGAGCCTCTACACTGCCATCGTCTGCGGCGAGATCGAGGAAGTCGAGCGGATACTCGCGGAGCGGCCGGAAGCGGCGCGGCAGTCCGGCGGTCCGCGCGCATGGACGCCAATCCTCTATCTCTGTTACACGCGCTTCACGCACGCGCGCACCATTCAGAACGCGCTCGCGATTGCGCGGCTGCTCCTCGATCGCGGTGCCAATCCGAACGACTCCTACATGGCGGGCGACGCGCGCTATTCAGCGTTGAGCGGCGTCGCGGGCGAGGGTGAGCAGGATTCGCCACGGCAGCCGTACGCGGAGGCGCTCTTCGATCTGCTGCTCGAACGCGGCGCGGAGCCGTTCGATATCCAGGTCCTCTACAACACGCACTTCAGCGGCGACATGGTGTGGTGGCTCGAACGGGTCTACAAACGCACCATCGACACGCCGCGCGGCGAAGCCTGGAGGGATCGGGAGTGGAAGATGTTCGACATGGGCCACTACGGATCCGGCGCGCGCTTCGTGCTCGAGACCGCGGTGAAGAAGCGCGACATGACGCTGGCGAGGTGGGCGCTCGATCGCGGCGCCACGCCGAACGCTGCGCCGGCGAAAGACCGGCGCTTCCCGAAGCATTCGCTCTACGAGGAAGCCGTGCGCGCCGGCCTTCCCGAGATGGCCGAACTGTTCCTGCGTTACGGGGCGACGGCGACGACGCCGACGCTGACCGACGAGGAGGCATTTCTTCAGGCCTGCTTCAATCAGGATCGCGATCGGGCTCGCGGGCTCGCCGGCGCACATCCGGAGTACCTCCGATCGCCCGCGGCGATGTTCGCGGCGGCCGAACGCGATCGGCCCGACGCGATCGCATTGCTGTTGGATCTGGGCGTCCCCATCGACATCGCCGATTCCACGAACACACATGCGCTCCACCGTGCCGCCGCCGCGGGCGCGCTGAAAGCCGCGGCGTTGCTGATGGAGCGCGGCGCGGAAATCGATCCGATCGAAACGACCTACCACGGGGCGCCGATCGGCTGGGCGTCTCATGGCGACCACATCGCGATGATCGACTTGCTCAGCCGCTACAGCCGCAGCATCTGGACGCTCTGCTTTCGAGGATACGTCGCGCGAGTCCGCGAGATTCTTCGCGAGAATCCCGCGCTCGCGCGCCAGGTCCGTGAGAACGGCATCACGCCGCTCTGGTGGTTGCCGGACGACGAAGAACAAGCGCTCGAGATCGTGGAACTGCTGCTCGCCAATGGCGCCGATCCGTCGATCAAGAGCAAGAGCGGCGGCACCGCGGCTGACTGGGCGCGGAAACGCGGCATGCGCGCCGTGGCCGAACGGCTGGACGCGTCGGCGGCGAACCGATGATCGCGTTCAGTCTTCCCGCAACGCGACGATCGGATCGAGCCGCGCGGCGCGGCGCGCCGGAATCCATGACGCGACAACCGCGATCGCGACGAAGAGCAGCACGATCGCCGTGAAGGTCAGCGGATCGGTCGGGCTGACGCTGACCAGCAGGCTCGTCATCACGCGCGTGATCATCGCCGCCGCGACGAGACCGAGGACGATGCCGGCCGCACTGAGCTTGAGGCCTTCACCGACGATCAAATTGAGGATGCTGCGGCGCGGCGCGCCGAAGACCATTCGCATCCCGATCTCCGCCGTCCGCTGACGGACGATCGTGGCGAGCACGCCGTACAGTCCGATGCCGGCGAGCAGGACCGCCACGACCGCGAAGATCCCAATCAAGGTCGTCGTGAAGCGGATGGGCGCCATCGCCTTGTCGACGAACGCCGTCATCGGCTGCACCTCGGCCAGCGGCGCCCGCGGATTGATCTGCTGGACCGCCGCACGGACCGCCGCGACGATCTGGTTCGGATCGCCGCCGACGCGCACCGCCCAGCGCGATGCCGCGCCGTGGCCGAGATAGCCGTCGGCGAAGAAGATCGCTTCCGGCCCGTCGACCGCGAGCGACGAATGTCGCTGGTGCGCGACGACCCCGATCACCTCGAACCACTCCGGTTCCGGCGTGGTGATCCGCGCCAGCAGCCGCTTTCCCACCGCGCTCTCGTTCGGAAACGCGCGCGCGGCCACCATGTCGTCGATGACCAGCTGTTTCGGCTGGTTCGTCTGCTGATTGACGTTGTTGTCGGCATCAGTGAAGGTGCGTCCCGCGATGAGACGCGTCCGCAGCGTTTCGAAGTAGCCGGGCGTGATGATGTGAATGTTCGCCTGACGGAACTTCGTCGGGTCGGTGATTGCGGCCTCCGTCCCCCAGCGGCCGTTGAACAGCGCGCCATCCAGTGGCAGCGGCACCGCGGCCGTCACGGCCTGAACGCCCGGAATCGCCAGCAGCCGCTCGCGCACCTGTTGCTTGAAGGCCGCGCGCTGCGCGGGCTGTGGAAACTGCGCCTGCAGACTGAACGTCAGCACGTTGTTCGGATCGAATCCCGGATGGACGCGGCCGAGCGCGACGACGCTGCGCAGCATGAGCCCTGCGCCGACCAGGAGGATGAACGACAACGCCACTTCTGTGACCACGACGGCGTGGCGCAACGCTCGTCCTCCGCGGAGGCCGGCGGCGCGGCCGCCGACCGATCGCAGCACGTCCATCACGTCGGTCCGCGACGCGCGCAGCGCAGGCACCAGACCGCAGAGGACCGCGGTCGTCAGGCCCGCGACCACGGCAAAGGTCAGCACGATCGGATCGATGGCCACCGCGTCCAGCCGCGGCAGATCTCTCGGACCGAGCATCATCAGCACGCGGACGCCGCCGCGCGCGAGCGCGAGTCCGAGAGCGGTCCCGATCGACGCGATGACGAGGCTCTCCGCCAGCATCTGACGCACGAGCTGCCACCGGTTCGCGCCGATCGCCGCGCGCACGGCGAGCTCGCGGCTCCGCGCCGACGCGCGCACGACCAGCAGGTTTGCGACGTTCGCGCACGCGATCAGAAGAACGAACCCGACGGCGGCCATCAACGAGAGAATCGCCGGCCGCACGCCGCTGACGACGTCCTCGAACATCGGCACGACGTTGAAGTGCAGAGCGGCAGCCTCCTTGATCGGGAAGATCTTGCGGAGATCGGCGGCGATCCGATCGGTCTCGCGCTGCGCCTGATCCAGCGTCACGCCAGGCTTGAGCCGGCCGATCACGCGGAACACCACGTTGTTCCGGTTCGCCGTCTCGTAGTTGATTCGCGCCGCCGTCCACATATCGGGCACACGCTCGACGTTGGCGCGCGGTGGAAACAGCAGCTCGAACTCGGGCGACAGCACGCCGACGATCTGCGCGCGGCCGTTTCCGAGATCCACCGATCGCCCGACGACCTGCGGATCGCCGCCGAAGCGGCGCATCCAGAATCCGTGGCTGATGATCGCGATGGCGGGCAGCCGCGGCGGCGGCGCGGCCTGCCCGGGCGCGGGTGCGGCCGCCTGCGGCTGCGGCGTCGCGTCATCGTCGACGAAGTCTCGACCGAGAACGATGCGCGCGCCGAGCACTTTGAAGACGTTGGTCGTCGCTCCGCCGACCTGAATCTGTTCGGGTTCGCCGTTCTGTTCCGAGAACGGCGTGCGTCCCGCCGGAATGATGCCGGCGAGATCGTCGAACACGGCCGTGCCCTGCGTCTTCAGATCGCGGAAATCCGGCGGCGCGAACGGCCAGTCCTTGACGCTGCGCGCTCGCATCTCGCCCCAGACGATCACCAGCCGCGGTCCGTCGGCATACGGGAGCGGCCGCAGCAGTACGGCGTTGACGACGCTGAAGATGGCGGTGCACGCGCCGATCCCGAGCGCGATGGTGATCGTCGCCACGATCGAAAAGCCGAGATTCGCGCGCAGGCCGCGCACCGCGTAGGCGAGGTCTTTCAAGAATGTGTACATCTCTTATTCCGGCGAGACACGGACCAGCGCCTTCCCGAAGTTCCGGCCTTCGAACAGGCCGATCAGCGCCGACGGCGCCGCGTCGAGGCCGTCGACGATGTCCTCGCGGTATTTGATCCGCCCTTCACGGACGAGCGGCACCATCTCCTGAATGAACGCGGGGAACCGGTCGGCGTGATCGCTGATGATGAATCCACGAATCACCGCGCGGTTGACGAGGAGCGGTCGCAGATTCGGGCCGGGAGCCTTCTGCGTCGCGTTGTAATCGGAGATCGTCCCGCACAGTGGAATCCGCGCGAACGTGTTCAGCAGCCGCAGCGCCGCCGCGAACACGGCGCCGCCGACGTTCTCGAAGTACACGTCGATGCCCTTCGGACAGGCGTCGCCGAGCGCGTTCACGAGATCGTCGGTCTTGTAGTTGACGCACGCGTCGAAGCCGAGCCCGTCGACGACGTAGCGGCACTTCTCCGCCGAACCCGCGACACCGACCGCCCGGCATCCTTTGATCTTCGCCAGCTGACCGACGATGGATCCGACCGCGCCTGACGCGGCCGACACCACGACCGTCTCGCCCGGCTTCGGCTGGCCGATGTCGAGCAGGCCGACGTAGGCGGTCATCCCCGGCATGCCGAGGACACCGATCGCGGTCGAAATCGGCACGGACCGATCCAGCTTGCGCAGATCCCTGCCGTTCGAGACGGCGTACTCCTGCCAGCCGTCGTACCCGGCGACGGCGTCGCCTTCGCGAAAATCCGGATGCCCTGACTGGACCACCTGGCTGACGGTGTGCCCGACCATCACGTCGCCGAGATTGACCGGCTTTGCATACGACTTCGCGTCGCTCATCCGGCCGCGCATGTACGGATCGAGCGAGAGATAGATCGTCCGCCGCAGCACCTCGCCGTCGCGCGGCGTCGGCCGCGGCGACGCGACCGTCTCGAAGTCGTCGAGCGTCGGCATGCCGGTGGGACGCTTCTTCAGACGAATCTGCCGGTTCGTGTCGGTAGCGGTGATGGTCATTTGAATCCCATGCTGGAGACGAACTGATCGTAGGCACGGTCCCACGCCGTCACGGTTTTGGCCGGACCCGTGAGCTTGATGAAGTAGGGGCCGTTTGGCGTCTGCACCACGCCGGCGCGCAGTCGGAAGTTTGGCTTGTTGTGCCGCTCGCTCGATCCGGGCGCTGTCTCCGCGACGTACGTGCCGTTGACGTCGACGAGCGAGACGACCAGGCCGTTGATCGTCTTCGTCTGCTTCCTGGCGACGTCCGCCGACGGTCTGCCGTCGGGCTGCTCCATCTGCGCGACCCAGCGGTTGATGTTCGCATCGACGCTGCCGCCGCTTCCGCCGAAGTAGTAGATGACGAGCTGCGCGTCTTCAGCGTCGCCGGCGGCGCGCGGAAGCGTGAACTCCGCGACGCGCATCGATGAACCCGGTGTCGTCGATTTCCAGCCTTGAGGCGTGATGAAGGTGAGAGCCGCAGCGATCAGATTCGCCGCGAGCGCGACGATGGCGACGGGCATGCGGGCGATGGTAGCGCAAAAAATGAAAGGCAGGAGGCACTTGCTTCCCTCCTGCCCTTCCTGCGCCCCGCCGTCTCCGCCTAATTAGTGCGTCCGAACGGGGGTCTCACACACGACTTTTCCGGACCAGTCCTCGTCCAGGATCGTCCACATCACCTGGTCGAGATACTGGCCATTGCGCAAGAACGACTTTCTGAGGACTCCCTCTTGAACGGCACCGATTTTCCTGAGCGCCCCGTTCCCGCGGCCGTTTCGGACGGCAGCGCGCGCTTCGAGCCGGTGAATGCCCACCGTGTCGAACGCGAAGTTGATCACGAGCTCGGCTCCCTTCTGGAAAACGCCGGTTCCCCAGTATGGAGAACCGATCGCGAATCCCCATTCCGCCGTCTGGAAGCCCGGCTCGAGCTCGCGGACCTGGAAGATCCCGATCGCCGTATCCGAACCCTGAACGGTCACGGCGAAGCAGGCGTAGGTCCCGAGCTCCCGCTGCCGAATCGTCCACGCGATGAAGCGCTCGAAGCCTTCAACCGTGCTCGGCGGCGGCGAGATGAAGCGCGAGACTTCTTCGGTCGTCAACATCGCGAAGAGCGACTGCGCGTCCGTGATGCGCAGTTCCCGCAGCGTGACGCCTTTATTGGTCAGCACCGGCAGGCCAGCGCGCCAGTCGGTGGTCGTAACGGCTTCGTCTGCGGGCGGCGGAAACACCACTTGGAGTTCCATGTCCGCCCGGTATGGCATCTTTTCCATTAGAGGCCTCCCGTGGTCGGAACGATCCCTTCTACCGGCTGCTGCAGCGTGTCGCCGAACTCGAGGTCGAGGCTCGGAAGCGGATCCGATGCGTCATCCGGGAAGACGAGCGCGTCGCCGCCCGCATCACTACCCCATGTCACGTCGGCCTCCGCCGACACGCCCCAGACGATGTTCAGAGAATCGAAAGAAACTCCCCACATGATGTTTGCGTCCGGTTCGGCCACGCCCCAGACGATGTTGAACTCGTCGGCCGTGCCCCACATGATGTTCGCGCAGTCGTCGCCGCCGCAGTCGGTGCCCCAGACGATGTTCGAATCGTCGTTGACGCCCCAGACGATGTTGAGAGCGTCGAAGTTGACGCCCCAGACGATGTTCATCGCGTCGTTGACGCCCCACACGATGTTCATGAGGTCTTCGGCCGTCACGCCCCAGACGATGTTCTGGCCGGTGGCGCCGCCTGTCTTCGCGGAGCCCCAGACGACGGCGTTGCCCCACGCGTTCGCGGTCGGCTTGATGACGCCGTTCCGCAGCTCGTGGTTGCCCCAGATGATCTTCTTGCTCCAGATGCGCGAGACCGGCATGCGGGCGCCCGGGGCCGCCGTCGCGTAAAAGCGCGCGAGCTCGACGGCCCCGAGCGTGTTGAGGAACCCGGCGCCCTCACGAAGCGCCTTGTATCCCGAGTATTCCTGCGCCGTGTACTGGAGGATCGCCTTGACCAGGTTCGGCGTCAGGTTCGGATTCGCCTGCAGCATCAGCGCGACCGTGCCGGCGACGACTGGCGCCGCCATGCTGGTGCCGCTGAGAGCCAGGTACGGCTTCGATCCGAGTCCCAGCTTGCCGCCCAGCAGGTAGGCCGCCTTTGTCGTGTAGAACGTGCTGCCCGGTGCCGCGAGCGACACCGTGCCCGTCCCCGGCGCGACCAGGTCAGGCTTCGCCGCGAAGTCGATCGCGGTCGGACCCGACGAGCTGAAGTCCGCCATCTGATCGTCGCCGCGCGTCAACGTGCCCATCGTGCTCGATGCGCCGACGGTGAGCACCCACGGCGCGTTGCCCGGCGCAGTGATGCCGCCGTACTGCAGATGGCCATCGACGTTCTTCCCGAGGTTGCCAGCCGCCGCGACGACGGTGATGCCCTTGTCGGTGACCGCCTTTGCGGCGAGCGTCAGCGGATCGGTCCAGTACGACTCATACACGCCGGCGCCGACCGACATGTTCACGACCTTGATGTTGTAGGTCGTGGCATTGGCCGCCACCCAGTTGAGCGCCGCGATGATGTTGCTGATCGTTCCGCGGCCGTCGGCATCGAGCACCTTCAGCGAAATGATCGAGGCTTTCGGCGCGATCCCCGACTTCTCGCCGTAGGAATCGTAGCCGTTGCCGGCGATGATTCCCGTGACGTGCGTGCCGTGGCCGTTGTCGTCGTACGGAAGCGCGCGGCCGTTCACGAAGTCCACGAACTTCTTCACCCGCTGATTCCCATACGGATACAGCGCCGACGAGGTGCTGGTGAGGTCGTCGTGGAACGAGGTGATGCCGGAGTCGATCACCGCGATGCCGACGCCAGCGCCGGTGTAGCCGATCAGCTGCTGGACCGCTCGCGCGCCAACCGTGATCGACGTGCGGTAGTTGTGCGTCGCGACCTCGCGGTCGTAGTGCAGCTGGAACGTGTTCGGATGTGCCGCGAGCATCTTCAGGACGGAGTTCGGCAGATCGAGCGCCACTCCGTTGATGATGTCGAGGTTGCGGTTCTGCGCGAACTTCTTGAACTCGTTCGGCAGTTTCGCGCCAGGGACGAGCGTGACGATGACGCGCGTCGTGTGGCGCGGGTTCTTGTCTTCGGCGCGCCGACTCAGTTCGTCGTCAAGCTTGTAATGCTTGACGTACGCGCCGGGAACGCCAGGCTGTGCCTTTGCGCCCTGACGGTCATGATGCTGCGGTGCGGCGCCAACGGTCGTGGCGACGCCCGCGAACATCATGACGAACGCCAGCCCCAGGGCCTTCGATCCCCAGACAGCTTTGCGCCGTATTCGATGGTTCACGGGTAGTTTCATGGTGAACCATAGTTGAGCAAAGGGGCGGCCACCTCGACCAAAGGTCCCATGTGCGCCATAACTCGTTCGGAGTGTGAGAGTTACTTAGTAGCGCCAGCCACGAGCGCAGATCCAGCTGTCGTATCCTGTCTGTTCAAGATTGGCGCAGCAGCCCGCGGTTTTTTGACGCAACCGATTGGTTTTATTGATGGTTATCTCTGATTGTTCTGTTTCAGAACCGTGTGACATACGCTGTTCTATATTGTCATATGCAGACATGTCAACTGGCGTGCATTTCTTGAGTGATAATGCCCCGGTTCTCTTTCAGCAGGTGCGCATATGAAAGGCTTGCGAGCGGCCCTCGTGGTTGCGTTGACCGTCATGCCGCTGACGGCGATGCAGCCGACTATGCAAGAGCGTGACTTTTTGACGCGCGTGCGGCGGCTGACCGTCGAAGGTCGCCGCGCCGGCGAGGGCTACTGGTCGCCCGACGGCAAGCGGATCGTCTTCCAGAGCGAGCGCGAGCCAGGCAATCCCTTCTACCAGATCTACATTCTCGATTTGAGCAGCGGCGAGACGAAACGCATCTCGCCGGGCATCGGCAAGACGACGTGTGCATTCTTCCGGCCGAACAGCGATGAGCTGGAATTCGCGTCCACGCACCACGATCCGAAATCGAAGCAGCTGCAGGACGAGGAGCTCGCGTTTCGCGCGTCGGGAAAAGAGCGCCGCTACTCCTGGGACTACGACCCCGAGATGGACATCTACTCGTACAACGAGAAAACCGGCGCGATGAAGCGGCTCACCACGGCGCGCGGCTACGACGCCGAAGGCAGCTACTCGCCCGACGGCCAATGGATCGTCTTCTCGTCGATGCGCGACGCCTACAACCGGACGCTCGACGACAAGGAGACGAAGAAGCTCGCCGAAGACCCGAGCTACTTCTCCGAGATTTACATCATGCGCGCCGACGGATCCGACCAGAAGCGGCTGACGACGGTGGCCGGCTACGACGGCGGTCCATTCTTCACGCAGGATGGCAAGCGCATCGTCTGGCGGCGGTTCGACGAATCGGGGCTGATTGCGGACGTGTGGACGATGAACCCCGACGGATCGGATCAGAAACAGATCACCGACTTCGGATCGATGAGCTGGGCGCCCTACATGCACCCGTCGGGCGCGTACATTTTCTTCGCGTCGAACAAGCTCGGGTTCGAGAACTTCGAGGTCTTCATCGTCGACGCACAAGGCGCGAAAGAGCCGGTGCGCGTCACCTACTCGGACGGCTTCGATGGACTGCCCGTGCCATCGCCCGACGGCAAGCAGCTCGCGTGGACCTCGAGCCGCTCCGGCGGATCGGCCGGTCAATTGTTCCTGGCCCAGTGGAATCACGAGAAGGCGCTCGAAGCCCTCAAGAACGCTCCTCCGAGAAAGCCGGCGAAAAAATCATGAAATCAGATCGCGTTCTCCAAGCCGGCACGACAACACGGAGTTTTCGTATTTCGTGGTTTCGCGGTGTCGCGGTTTCGTGTGTGCTGACGGCATGTGTCGTCACCGTTGTCGATCGCGCCAGCGCACAAACATCGAAGACGCGTTCCCACGTGCAGACGCTGGCGTCCGATCGGTTGGAAGGCCGGCTCGCCGGATCGAACGGCGAGCGCCTGGCCAGCGACTACATCGTGTCCGAGCTCCAGAAGATTGGGGCAAAGCCGCTGCCGGGCGCGCGCGACTTCCGTTCACCATTCGAGTTCACCGCCGGCACGAAAGACGGCGGGTCGCGTGTGGAGGTCCGGCTGAAGCCGCCCGCTACCGGGACACCATCGACGCCGAGTGAGCAGTCGACGAGTTCGGCAGGGGCGTCCGGCTTGAACCGGACTTCTGGTGCGACTGCGCGCGCGCTTTCCTTTTCCGACAACGGCGATGTCGAGGGCGACGTCGTCTTCGCCGGCTATGGCATCGTCGTGCCCGACGGTCAGGACTTCGGCTACGACAGCTACGCGACGCTCGACGTGAAAGACAAGATCGTCCTCGTGCTCCGCTACTTTCCGGAGGACGCGGATCAGAAGACGCGGTCGCTGCTCGCGCGATATGCGGATCTTCGCTACAAGGCGATGGCGGCGCGGCAACACGGCGCCAAGGCGATGCTCGTCGTCGCCGGCCCGACGTCGCCCAACGCCGGCGAGCTCGTGCCGATGACGTTCGACACGGCGCTCGCGGGCTCCGGCCTCGTCGCCGTCAGCATCGACGGCAGCATCGCCAACGCCATCTTCCGCGGCGCCGAGAAGACGCTCGAACAGGCGCAGAAGGCGCTCGACTCCGCGAACCCGCACGTCGCCGGATTCGCGATGCCAGACGTCACGGTGCGCGTACACGCGTCGGTGGTGCGCGAAAAGAAGACCGCCAACAACATCATCGCGTATCTGCCCGCGACCGAGCCCGTCGGAACGACCGCGAAACCGTGGGTGGCGATCGGGGCGCACTACGATCATCTCGGTCACGGCGAAGCCGGGAACACGCTCGCCGGCAAGGAGGATGCGGGGAAAGTGCATCATGGCGCGGACGACAATGCGTCCGGCGCGGCTGCCGTGCTGGCGGTGGCCTCGACGCTCGCGGCACAGCCGCGCAAGCGCAACGTTCTCGTTGCGCTCTGGTCCGGCGAGGAGCTTGGCTTGATCGGCTCGAACGCCTTCGTCAACAAGCCGGCCGTGCCGATCGATCAACTCGCGGCGTATCTGAATTTCGATATGGTCGGCCGGATGCAGGACAACAAGTTGAACGTGCAGGCGACGGGCACGAGCCCGGCGTGGGGCCGGATTCTCGAACAGGCCAACATCGCCGCTGGTTTCGATCTGCAGCTGCAGGCGGACCCGTATCAACCGACGGACGTCTCGACGTTCAACGGCGCGAGCGTGCCATCTCTCAGCTTCTTCACCGGGACGCACACCGACTATCACAAGCCGAGCGACACCGCCGACAAGATCGACTACGAGGATCTCGATCGGGTCGTGGACTTCGCGGCGGCGATCGTGCGGCGGATCGAAGACACCACCGAGGCGCCGCAGTTCACGAAGGTCGAGCAGCAGATGCAGAGCGGCGGCGGCCGCGCCGGCGTTCGCGTGTTCACCGGCACGATTCCCGACTACGCGACCGACGTCAAAGGCCTGCTGCTCAGCGGCGTGATCGGCGGCGGACCAGCCGAGCAGGCAGGCCTCAAGAAGGGAGACGTCATCGTCGAGATCGGCGGTCAGACGATCGCGAACATTTACGACTACACCTACGCGCTCGATGCGCTGAAGATCGGGCAGCCGGTCAAGGTCGCGTACATGCGCGACGGCAAGCGTCTCGAGACGACGCTCACGCCTGCCGCGCGCAAGTAACGCTCAGCGTCGATTGAGTGAGGCGATCGCGGCCTCGACCTGCTGGCGCAGCTGCAGCAGCGCGGCGCGATCGACGACGACCGTGCCGCTTGCCGGCGCAGCCGTCGCATTGCCGGTCGTTCCAACCGGTGCCGGAACTGCGGCGGCCAGCAAACGGTCCAACGTCTGCTGAATGCTCGTCAACTGCACGCGCACATCGTCGTCTGTCGTCGGCGCCGGGGTCTTCGCTGGCGTAGACGCCGCGGGCGGCGCAGCCGTGTTGGCGTTGGCATTCGCCGGCGCCGCGGACGTCATTCGCAGCGCGCTCAGAAACGGCGCCGCTTCGTTCGGCGCGGAGATCTCGCGACTCGCCAGAATTGTTCGCGGCGTGGCCGTCGCGCCGTACGCCAGCTTGTTCGCGTCCTCGTCTGGCCGCAGCACACCGCCGGACAGATTGATTCCCGCGAACAATCCTTTCGCGCGCGAGTACGACAGGATCTCCGCGGTCAGCGCCGCGTCCGTCCCGACGTGGCCTGCCGCTCCGACCGGACCGGCCGCGACCGACGCGTCCGCGCCGAGCGTCACTTTGTTCCCGAGGAGCTTTTGAACGCCCGCCTCGTTCATGACGAGGAGCACGAGGTCGATTTGCTCAGCGCCGGCCTGGAAGCCCCAGCTGCCCTTGGCGAGCTGCGTGAAGACGGGGGCGCTCCAGCCGTCGCCGGCGCGACAGCTCATCACACCCTTGCCGTATTCGCCGCCGACGACGAAAGCGGCCTTTTTCAACTCGGGGATGGCAATCACACAGCGCGCGCGGTTCCAGTAATCCTGCTGGACGGAGTTGCGGATGTCCTGGACGATGCTTGCCGCCTTCGCGAGGCGCTCGGCTTCGCTGGGCGGAAGCGCTGCGCTTCCGGTCGTCGCCGCCAGCAGCACAGCCGCTGCCGCATAAACGGACCTCTGCATAAATCACCTCGAAGAGAGGTCCGGTGCAACGTGACTGCCATATCATTTCTGTGATGCCGACACGAAAGAAGCCGGTCCGCCGCAAGAAAGTGGCCCCTGCCACAGTCGGGCTAACAACGGCCGAGACGCGCAACGCGACGGGCGCAGAGCTGGAGCGGCTCGCCGCACAAGTCGAGGAAGACGGCGGCGCCGTCCTCAGCCGCTACCACGATCCGTTCGGCGGCAAGCCGCTGCTCCTCGCGGCTCTGCCGGTGGACCGCGTCGAACCGACGCCGTATCAACGCGACCCGTCCGACGCGCACGTGAAACGGTTGATGGGCGTGATCGAAACGATCGGCCGATTCCTCGATCCGATCGTCGCCGTGCGCGACGACGGTCAGTACGTGACGCCGAATGGGAACCATCGACTGCAGGCGCTGAAGAAGCTCGGCGTCAAAACGGTCGTTGCGCTGGTGGTACCCGATCCCGAGGTCGCCTTCAAGATTCTGGCGCTCAACACCGAGAAGGCGCACAACCTGCGCGAGAAATCGCTCGAGACGATTCGCATGGCGCGCGCGCTGGCCGAGCGGAAGTCGTCGAGCGGCGAGCCGGAGAAGACCTTCGCGTTCGAGTTCGAGCAGCCCGCCTTTCTCACGCTGGGGATCTGCTACGAAGAGCGTCCGCGGTTGAGCGGCGGCGCCTATCAATCGATTCTGCGGCGCGTCGACGAGTTCCTCGACGAGCCGATCGGCAAAGCGGTCAAGGAACGGGAGCGGCGCGGGCGCAAGATTCTCAAGCTCGATGACGCGGTCAGCGCGGCCGTCGAGAAACTGAAGGCCAAGGGGCTCACCAGCCCGTATCTCAAACCGTTCGTCGTCTCGCGGGTGAACTACACGCGATTCTCGAAAGCGACCTCGTTCGACTACGACGAGGCGCTCGACAAGATCATCGCGAGCGCCCAGAAGTTCAACGTGGATCGCATAAAACAGGAAGACGTCGTCCGCGCCGGCGGCGGCGCCCCCGATGAAGAATAATCCGTCTGGGCGCGATGGGCAGGATAGGCAGGAAGGGAAGATGAAAAGAGCGCTCGTTGTGCTTTTGATGTTTACGCTTCCCGCCCTTTCTGCCCCTCCCGCTTATCCCGTCCTTCCCGCCCTCTTCGCCGAACCTGTCGTGAAGGGACCGGAACACGGCGCGCTCGTCATCGTCGGCGGCGGCCGCGTTGGACCCGAGATCCTGACGCGCTTGTTCGATCTCGCCGGCGGCCGCGACGCGCCGCTCGTCGTCATTCCGACGGCTGGCGGCGCCGAGTCGTACTCCAACGACTGGTCGGGCCTGAAGATGTTCAAGGACTTCGGCGTGACGAACATCACGGTGCTCCACACGACCGACCGAAAAGTCGCCGACTCCGAAGCATTCGTTCGGCCGATCACGGCCGCGAAGGCGGTATGGTTTCCCGGCGGCCGGCAGTGGCGGCTCGCCGACGCGTATCTGCACACCCGGACGCATCGTGAGGTCGAGCGGGTCCTCGAGCGCGGCGGCGTCGTCGGCGGATCGTCGGCGGGCGCGTCGATCCTCGCCTCGTACATGGTGCGCGGCGCGAAGGAGAACAACTACATCATGATGGCGCCCGGCTACGAAGAAGGCTTTGGCCTCATCAAAGGGGTCGCGATCGATCAGCACATGCTGACGCGCAACCGCCAGGACGATCTCGACGAAGTCGTCGCGAGGCATCCGGAGATCCTCGGCATCGGGCTCGACGAGAGCACGGCGATCGTGGTCCGCGGCCAGCAGTTCGAGGTCGCCGGCGCGAGCAAGGTCGCGATTCACGACGGCCGCAGCATCGAGAGCGAGCGGCAGCAGCGCAACGGCAAGAAATACTTCTTCATGGCGCCAGGCGAGCGGTACGACCTCACCAAGCTCGAACGCATCGGCCGGCCGAATCGAACGGAGCAGCCGTGATCACCCGGCGCAAGTTCGTGGAGACGATGGCGGCTGCCTCACTCGCCGCGATGGCAGGCGCCCGCGCTCGCGCGCAGAACGCCGCGAGCGTGCGCATCGACGGACGCCGCCTGCGCGAACGCATCGAAGCGCTGAGCGCGTTCGGCCGGCCGGCGGGCGGCACCTTCGCCGACGGCGTGAGCCGGATCGCCTACTCGGACGCCGACGTCGAAGGCCGTCGCTATGTCATGGGGCTGATGAACGCCGCCGGTCTTCGGCCGCGAATCGATCCGGCCGGCAATATCTTCGCAATCCGCACCGGCAGCGATGCGACGCTGCCGCCGATCCTCTTCGGATCGCACATCGATTCGGTGCCGAGCGGCGGCAACTTCGACGGCGATCTGGGATCGCTGTCCGCCCTCGCCGCCATCGAAGCCCTCGACGCAGCCGGCGTTCGCACGCGTCACCCGCTGGAGATGGTCGTGTGGGCGCACGAAGAAGGCTTTGCCTTCGGCCGTGGTCTCGCGTGCAGCCGCATCGCGGCCGGCGACGTCACGCCGGCCGATCTCGACGAAGTCTGGAACGGCATGCGGCGGGGCGACGCGATTCGCAAGATCGGCGGCAATCCGGATCGCATCGCCGACGCCAGGCGCGCCAAAGGCTCGCATCACTGCTATCTGGAGCTTCACATCGAACAAGGCGGGACGCTCGATCGATCCGGTGTCGCGATCGGCGTCGTCGAGGGCATCGTGGCGATCGACAAGTACGATGCGATCGTCACCGGGTTCGCGAATCATGCCGGCACGACGCCAATCGCCGAACGGCACGACGCCCTGCTTGCGGCCGCCCACCTCACGGTGGCGGTCCGCGACGCCGTGACGCGGTCGCCCGGCCGCCAGGTCGGCACGGTCGGCCATATCGAGGTCACACCCAACTCGCCGAACGTGATTCCCGGGCGCGCGCAGATCTCGGTCGAGCTGCGCGACCTCTCGCCGCAGAAGCTCGTGACGATGATGGACGACATCCGCGGGCGCGCCCGCGAGATTGCGGCGGCCACACAGACAACGATCGAATTCAAGAAGACGATGGGCGCCGCGCCGGCTGTGGCATCGCCTGAAGTGCAGGCGGCGATCGAGCGCGCCGCGCACGCGCTCGAGCTGACGTCGACTCGCCTGCCGAGCGGCGCCGGCCACGACGCGCAGATGATGGCGCTCCTCGGACCGATGGGGATGATCTTCGTCCCGAGCGTTCGCGGCATCAGCCACTCGCCGGACGAGCTGACGCAGTGGGACGACTGCGAGCGCGGCGCGAACGTGCTTCTGCGCACGATTCTCGAGATGGACAAGGAACCCCGACCGGCGAGTTTCCGTCTGTAGGTCACATGCGAAGTGTCATTGCGGCAGCCCTGCTCGGCGCGGCGCTCGTCGCCGCCTCCGGCCTCCTGGCTCAGGAACGACCCTCGGACTCGCTCGAGCGCGCCTTCGTGTCGAACGGCCGGATCAGGATGGACCTGTCGGCCGGCGAATACCGCATCACCGGCAGTCGCGACAACCGGATCCGCCTCGAGTGGAGCGTTCGCGACGCCGACCAACTGTCGAAGGTCAAAGCACGCGCCGACGTCAAGGGCGCTGACGCGACCATCACGACCGACGGCCCGAGCAACCATTTCAAGGTGAACATCCAGGTCCCGGAGCGAACCGATCTCTACGTCCGCCTCACCGCCGGCGACCTGCGCATCCTTCAGATCGAAGGGAACAAGGACGTCGAGGTGCACGCCGGCGACGTCAGGATCGACGTCGGCCGCGCCGAGGACTATCAGCGTGTGGATGCCGGAATCTGGGTCGGCGACCTGAACGCGGAACCCTTCCAGATCTCGAAGGAAGGGTTGTTCCGCTCGTTCGACTGGAAAGGCAACGGCGCGTACCGGTTGCACGCCCACCTCAAAGCGGGCGACCTGCGCCTGGTCACGAAATCCAACGACGACCGCTAGGCAGCGCCGTCGGGCGGCCTCGTTCAACGCTCGTCCTAAGCCTGTCGAAGGACGAGCGCTCAGCACAGACCCGCGCGACGACCCCTCTTACGGCTGGCCCGCCGTTGTTCGCGCGGCGCCGGGCTTCAGGAACCTGCCGAGGAACTCCTCCAGCCGGGTGAACGCATACAGATACCGTTTGTGCAGCAGCGGCTCGTGCGTGTCGTCCGGATAGACGATGAGCTCGTGATACACGTTGTGCGCGCGCAGCAACTGGACGAGGCCGGTCGTCTGCGAGAATTGAACGTTGCGGTCGTCGTCGCCGTGCACGAGCAGGACCGGCGACTTCCATGTCTCGATCGCCGAGATTGCCGATGACTGATACGACGCGTTGTCCGGATCGAGCGAGCTGCCCCACAAGTGCACGCCGGCGAGATCGACGCCGACCTTGAAGACGTCGGAGTTGCGCGCGAGCGCCTGCGCCGTCAGGACGCCGCCGTACGACAGACCCCAGATGCCGACGCGATTCGGATCCACGTCGGCGCGCGTCTGCAGGTACTTGCCGGCGGCGAGCACGTCCTGATACTCGGCGTTGCCGCGGCCGCCGGTGTTCGCCGCGGTGCGGAACGACTTGCCGTAACCGATGCCGCTGCGATAGTTCACCGACATCACGACGTAGCCACGGCTCGCCAGCCACTGATTCACCGCGTAGGCGACGTGGTAGAAGTGCATGTAGTGATAGCCGAGCAGCATCTGCCGTACGGGGCCGCCGTGGACGAACACGATCGCGGCCCGCTTCTCGCCCGGTTTCAGATCCTTCGGCAAAAAGATCTGATTGTGAATCTCGAGGCCGTCGGGCGCCTTGGTGATGATGTTCTGCGGCACGACGTGTTCGGCGATCGGATAGTCCTTCGGCAGCGTCGGATAGACGATCTTCGGCGCGCCTCCGCCCGACGGCACGATGCCGACCGACTGCGGACGCCGCACGTCGGCGCTGAGCACCGCGACGCGAGTGCCTGATGCCAGCGGCGCGGGGTATGTTTCTACGCTGTCGCCGTGTGTGAGTTGTACGGGGGTGCCGCCCGCGGTCGGAACCTTCCACACATGGCGATGATCGATGTCGCCGGCATTGGTGGTGTAGAACAGCGTCGCGCCGTCGCCCGACAGCCCGACGTTCTCGACCATGCCGTCGCCGGGCGTCAGCGCGATCGGGGCATCGGCGACAGTCGTCACGGCGCCGCTTGTCCCGCCGCTCGTGGACCCGGTCGTCGCGTCGGTCTTCAGTCGGACCGCGTAGTACCGAATCCATTCCTCGGGCTCGGCCTGAAAGATCACGCGATCGGCGCCCGCCCATTGAATCGCGCCGACGCTCGTGAAGCTGCGATCGTCCGGCGCGTTGTGCCAGAACTCGCGGCCCTCGCCGGTTGCGACATCAGCAACCCAGAACGACAGCGTGTAGCCGCCGGTGAACGTCGCGTTGAAGAGGCCGGGACGTTTGTCGTCGCCGCGCGCTTCCGGCGCCTGCCCACGTCCACCGCGTCCGCCGCCGCCGCGGCCGGCGCGTGCAGCGGTCAACGGGTTGTACGCCGGCCCATCCGGATTGCCGATGCTTCCGGCGCCCTGATGCGCCTGCTGGCCGAACGGCGTACCGGGACGGCGAATGAACGCCACGCGTTGGCTGTCGGGCGACCACGTCGGGCTCGTATCGTGATCGACGCTCGGGGTGAGGAATTTCACGGTGCGTGTGCGCACGTCGTAGACGCCGATGAACGAATGATCGACGCGATTGCTGACGAAGGCGATCTTCGATCCATCCGGCGACCAGCGCATGTCGCCGTTCGTGCCCCACGCTTTGATCAGCGGAGTCCGGCTCGGCCCCGATGCGGCAGACTGATCGCTCCGGCTGAAGCCCGACGTGCCGGCTGTGGGTTTGGTCGCATCTCCCGCAAACGGCGCGTGAGTGGGAGAGGCGGCGTCCGGTATCGGCCGCACCTGGTAGGCGTAAATCTGTCCGTCTTTCGCGAACAACACAGTGCGGCCGTCCGGCGACGGTTCCGGTGTCGTGCCCTCGCCGAGCTTCCACGGCGCGCCGCCGGTCGTACGCACCGCCCAGATCGTGCGCTCCGCACCGTGCGGATCGCTGGTCGGATTCGCGGCCCAGCCTTCGCGGTTCGCTCCGACGCCCCGGACGAAAGTGACGATGCTGCCGTCGTCGGAAATGTTGACGTCGCTGATCTCGACGCCGTTGTCGTCGAGAAACTGCGTCAGCCGGACGGGATGGAAGTCGGGCGCCACCGCGGTGTAGACGTTCCGCTGGCCGCGCTCGTACGACCACCAGGCGATCCGATCATTCTTCTTCGCCGAGACGAGATCCTGGGGATACGCGGGGCTGAGGAACTGATCGATCGTCGGACCCGACGCCGCACGCGGCGATGCGACGACCAGCGCCACGGCGACGGCGCACGCGATTCGTTTCATGATCGCACCTCCGATGCCATCACCCTGTAGTACGCGATCATGTCCATCGGCTTCGCCGGCGCCGCACCCATCTGCCGCAGCATCGTCGTCACCTGACCGCGGTGGTAGCTCGCGTGGTTCACGACGTGCTGGAGCATCTGCGAGATCGGCGACGCTCCTGCGTGACCGCTGAGCAGCGTGTACTCGATGATGCGCGACGGCCCCTGCTCGCCGAGGCCGGCGACGAACTCGCGCATCTTCACTTCGAGCTCGCCCCACGTGCGACGAAGAGCGGCGAGGTCCGGAAACAGGTCCGGCGGAAGCAGCGCGGTCGGCGATCGCCCCTGCCATCGCTCGTACCACGCCCACTCGGCGGCGTAGATGTGTGTGACCGTCTCACGGACCGACTTGAAGCTGCTCCCCAAGTCGCGCGTGTACTGTTCCGGCGTGAGCGCCGCGACTGCGTCGAGCAGGCGATCGCGCGCCCAGTAGTGGTAGTCGAGCATGGTCTGAAGGTCTTCTGAATTCATCGCACGATCCTCGCCTGAAGAATGCGATCGAGTTTCGGATACTCGCGATCGAGGTATTCGTTGCCGCCGTCAAACAGCGGTTGCTGCCTGCCGGCGCGGATGCCGCTGCCGGAGCTCTCGCCGTACTCGCTGTAGAGCGCGTCGGCGACGTCCATCCCGGCAATCACCCGGCCGAACGGCGCGAACCCCTGGGCGTCGTTTTGCGCCGACAGATCGCCGAGTGCGATGTAGACCTGCGTCGTCCGGCCATTCGCTACCGCGAATGCGAAGGCCACCGTGCCGCGCACGTTCGACTGCTTTCGCGGATCGTCGGGAAACGTCCGGCTCCGCCACGCCGTCGCGACCTTCGGATCGCCGTTGATGCCGAACTGCGCCCAGCGCCCCGCGACGACGCGGAAGAAGCGGTTGTTGTCGTAGTAGCCGCCGGTCACGAGCTCGTAGAAGCGATCCGCCCCCTGCGGCGCCCAGTCGCGATGGACTTCGATCACGATCGGACCTTTCGTCGTGTCGAGCCGAACGCGGAATTCAGCGGGCGCCATCGCTCCGAGGGCGGCCCGGTCAGGGCCGCCGATGGGCGAGCCGAGAAGAGCCGCGATGCAGGCGATGAGCGCCGCGAGCATCCGCCTATTTTAGCGGAGCGTATCCGCTGAAGTTGTGCGAGTCACAACGAGCCTTCGACCGCGTTTTTGGGGCCGCGACATCGGAGCGGCCCCCTGTGGTTCGGATGTAGGCGCCGCTAACGATCTCGCTCCTTGTAGAGAGCCTTCGCCGCTTGATGTAATTGCTTCCATTTGCGCTTGTGCTCCGCGGCCGCCGCCTTATCCCGCTTACGCGCCTCAAACGCCGCTTCACGTACTAGCCGACGATAGTTTTCCAGACGGTCCGCGTCGAGACGGCCCGTCGCGACCGCATCGACCACGGCGCAACCGGGTTCGCCGCTGTGCGCGCAGTCCGCGAATCGGCACGACTCGGCGAGGGCGCTGATGTCGTCGAACGCGGACTGGACCGCTGATTCGTCGGCCCACGGCTGCAGCTCGCGCATGCCGGGTGTATCGATCAACAGCGCACCGCCCGGCAACGCGTGGAGCTGACGCGACGTCGTCGTGTGGCGGCCGCGGCCGTCGGTGCCGATGTCGCTGACGCGTTGCGCGGCGGTTCCGAGAAGACGGTTGACGAGCGTCGATTTCCCAACGCCCGACGATCCAAGCAGTGCGACCGTCTGCGCCGGCTGCAGATAGCGGCCGAGCACGCCGCTCGGATCCACAGCCGCCGTGACGGCGCTGATCGTGACGACGTCGACAAACGGCAGCCGCGACCGCAGCGACTCCGCGTCGCCGTCCGGATCCGCCGACAAATCCGCCTTGTTCACCACGACGACAGGCACGGCGCCTGCCTCCCAGACCATCGTCAAATACCGTTCGAGGCGACGCGGATTCAGATCGCGCTTCACTTCTCCGAACGCGGTCACGAGAAAAATCGTGTCGACGTTTGCCGCCACGACCTGTTCGTCGACAGCACGCCCCGCCGCGGCGCGCGATACCGTGCTCTTCCGATCGAGCCGGACATGGATGATCCCGTCAGCCACGCCGACCCAATCACCGATCGCCGGAAAGTCGGCGGCAGACGACGATTCATGACGAAAGCGGCCGCTCGTCTGCGTCCACCCTTCGAAATCACCCGAGACTCTCCACGCGCCCCGTTGCTCCTCGATCACGCGAGCGAAACGCAGATTCAGGTCGAGGCGCTGACGCTGCTCTTCGAAGAACGCACTCCATCCCAGACGCACTAATGAAGACACGTCGGATCTCCTTTGAGAACGCGTTGTTGTTAATGGTTGGAGATCGGGAAGGGACGCGTGAGGATTTGAGGATTTGAGGATTTGAGGATTTAAGGATCTATTGGATTTGAGGATTTGCCTTCAGACAAGCTAGGACAATAGATCCTCAAATCAGATAGATCCTCAAATCCTCAAATCCCCAAATCCTCAAATCCTCAACGCGGCCTTCGCGCGCACGATCAACGGTCGCTCTCATGTGAACAAGTCCCCCTTTCGCGCGTGATTCTACCAGCGGCGTATCGTCACTGTCGAGTCAAAGGCGTCATGGTTCCGCCAATCGCCCGGTTGAACGCAGGAACGTCACGCTCCATCAGCGTCTTGTAATCGCTCTTCGCGGCGTTCAGATCCTTTTCAACCGTCTCGAGCACGCTGACTGACGTGTCGGTGGGTGGGAAATCGGCGCCGCCGGCGACGTCTCCGGCACCCGGACCGACTTCGCCGTTCAGCCAGATGAGATTCATGTAGACGCGGTATGCCTGCTGGAAATACTTGTCGTCGCTCGTCATCTGAGCGGGCTCGAGGAGCCTGGTCTCGACGTCGAGGAGCTTCTTGTCCATCTCCTCCACCTGCTTGACGAGCGCCGCCTTCGACGCGTCGTCGCGATAGGCCTTCTTCACGTCCTCGAGCTGTTTGCGCATCACTTCGATGCTGTTGATCATGTCGGCCGCGGCGCTGATGTCGTCGCGCAGCCGGAGCTGCAGCCGCACGGACAGATCCAGATCGGCGGTGCTCGTCGCGACTTTCGGATCGCGGAGAATCTCGATCGGCTGCGTCTGCGATTGGCCATCGACCGTCAGCTTGACGGTGTACTTTCCGGGCGTGACGATGGGACCGACTTGTGCCGGTTCGAGACCCCAATGCGTCACGGGCCGCGTGTCCTGGCCGCGGAACCGCGGCTCCTCCCAGATGTGTGGATTCTCCGGCGGCGTGGTCCGGAGGTGGACGAGCCGCGGCGCGTCGTAACGCAAGTCCCACGTGACGCGATTGAGCCCGGCGCGCCCGAGGCCATGCAGATCGCGAACGACCTTGCCGTCGCCGTCGAGAATCTGCAGCAGCACGGGGCCGCGCGCCTCCGATCGCAACGAGTAGTTCACGTAGGCGCGCCCGCGCTGCGTCCAGCGATAGGCCGCTCGCGGCGTGAACAGCTTCGCGGCATCGGTCGTCGTCGTCGAGCCCTGCTCGAGCGGCGTAATGTCGTCGAGTACGTAGATGCCGCGTCCGTAGGTCGAGACGACGACGTCGCGAAACTGTTTCTGAACGACGACCCAGCTCACCGGCGCGTGGGGCAAGCCGTCGGAGAACTCGGTCCAGTGGGCGCCGTCGTCGAGCGAGTAGAGGAAGCTGCGGCCGGTTCCCGCGAACAGCATGCCGCGCTTGTTTGGATTCTCGGCGACCGCCTTCACGTAGGAGAGCGGATGCGCGCTCGGCAAATCGCCGCTGACGCGTTTCCAGGTCGCGCCGTAGTCGGTCGTCTTGAAGATGAACGGCTCGCGGCGGTCCATCAGGTGCGCATCGACGGCGATGTAGGCGGTGTTGCCGTCGAAATGGGACGGCTCGATCTTCGACACGACGCCCCAGGCCGGCATGCCGCTGATGTTCTTGGTGACGTCGTTCCATTTGGCGCCGCCGTCACGCGAGGACCACACCTTGCCGTCGTTGGTGCCCGCCCACACCACGCCTTTCTCCACGTCCGAGAAGGCGATCGCGAACACGACCTCCGGCGCGAATTGACCGAGGTTGTCGCCGACGATCCCGCCCGACGAGATGATTTTGCCCGGATCCTGCGTCGACAGGTCGCCGCTGATCGGCTGCCAGCTCTGACCGCCGTTGCTCGTCTTGAAGATCACATTGCAGCCGTAGAGCACGTTCTTGGAATCGAATGGATCAATCGCGATCGGCGCGGTCCAGTGGCAGCGGTACTTCGAATCGCCGGGCGGCGAGTCGAGCGTGATCATCCACGGCGCCACCGAGCGCGGGATGCCGTGACGCGCGTCGTAGCGCGTCACCTTGTTGCCATAGCAGGTGGACCAGACGATGTTCGAATCGACGGGATCGGGAATGGTGTGGCCGGACTCGCAGCCGCCGAGGCCATGATCCCAGCGGTTGCCTGATCCGTTGTAGCCGGCGCCGGCATTCTCGACGGCGTTCGCGGGCCCGCGCATCGTGCCGTCGTCCTGCATGTTGCTGTAGACGTTGTAAGGGACCTGATTGTCGACGGCGACGTGATACATCTGGCCGATCGGCAGCGTGACGCGCTGCGTGCTGCGCGCGTGCTGCGTGGTGATGGTCAGGCCGGCGTCGTGCGTGATGACGAAGCGATCCGCGTTCTTGGGATCCCACCAGATGTCGTGATTGTCGCCGCCCCACTGCCGCTCCTCGAAGGTGTGTGCGCCGTCGGTGGACTGCCAGAACGAGCTGTTCGAGACCAACACTTCGTCTTCGTTTTCCGGAGAGACGCGGATGTGGATGTAGTAGCCGGCGCGGCCGATCAGCGCGCGCGACCAGTTCACGACGTGCCAGCTCGAACCGCCATCGTCCGATCGCCAGACCGATCCCTGGTCCTTCGTCTGGATCAGCGCGTAGACGCGATTCGAATCGGTCGGCGCGACGGCGACGTCGATCTTGCCGAGCGGCGATTTCGGCAAACCTGCGGCTTCGACCTTCGTCCACTTCGTCCCGCCGTCGTGCGACACGTAGATGCCGCTGCCCGGTCCGCCGCTCAACATCGCCCACGGGTGCATCTCGACCTGCCACGTGCCGGCGAAGAGCGTCCGCGGGTTTTTTGCGTCCATCGAGAGCCCGGAGCAGCCGGTGTTCTCGTCGACGAAGAGCACGCGATCCCAGTGCGCGCCGCCATCGGTCGTGCGGAAGACGCCGCGCTCCTGCTGCGGCGCCGTGATGCGCCCGATCGCGCACGCGAAGACGATGTCGGGATTGGTGGGATGAATGAGGATGCGGCCGATGCGCCCCGTCTCGTCGAGGCCGACGTGCGTCCACGTCTTGCCCGCGTCGAGCGACTTGTAGATGCCGTCGCCGATCACGTCGCTGTCGCGAATCGCCCACGCTTCGCCGGTCCCGGCCCACACGATGCTCGGATCCGACGGCGCAACCGCGAGCGATCCGATGGCCGCGACCGGCATGCTGTCGGAGATGGGCGACCAGCGGAGGCCGCCGTCGGTCGTCTTCCACACGCCGCCCGACGCCGCGCCGGCGTAATAGATCGAGGGATCGCCGGGCACGCCGGCGATGGCCGAGACGCGATTGCCGACGACCGGTCCGACGAAACGAAAGGACAGTCCCTCAGGCTGTGGACCGCCGCGCCGCTGAGCCTCGGCGACGGTGATCGCCGCGAGCGCAACAGCGGATGCAACCAGGAACGCCAGAACAACGCGCATCATCTTCATAGCTTTTCAAGGCAGGCGCCCTAAACGCCTGCGCGACAGGTCTGACCGCGGTCTGACCTGGGTCTGACTGCGGTCTGACCGTGGTCTGACCGTGGTCTGACCGTGGTCTGACCGT
>DAIUKO010000044.1:0-33523 GCA_036848175.1 Vicinamibacterales bacterium
CATGCAGACGGTTCGCATTCAAGTGCGCGAGGACGGCGTGTCAATCGATCAAGTCGTGTTGTCCGCCGTGAAGTACCGGACGGCGCGGCCGGGCACGGCGAAGAACGACACCGTCATCCTGCCGGCGACAGAACAATAGTTGGCGGTCCTACAAGGGCCGCCTGGGCGGAAGAAGATTGTCCTGTTGCCCTCCTGGACCGATGTCAGGCACCGCGCTCCTCGACGGCAGCAGCGCGAGACCAGCAAAGAACAGCGTGAGAACGCCGAAGGCGACGTAGCCGGTGATTGGCGAATAGACGGTCTGCGTGAGCGTGCCGAGCGTCAACCCTTCGAGCACGCTCTGCAGGACGCGCTTCAACCATCCGCCCGCCGGATCCGACAACGCCGCCAGCACGATGTACTTCAGCACGAACGCCGATCCGAAGATCACGAGCAGGCTGCGGAGGACGCGCACGCGATCGGGCGAGGCCGCGAGCGTGTTGAGCAGGAGCACCAGCAGGAATACATCGAACAGGATCCGCGGGAGGCCTGATTCGGGAATCGCGACGTTGAAGGCCTGCGCCGCGGCCGCGAAGAAGGTCGCGAGCACGACGACGCCGCTGACGTTCGCCAGCGGCGGACGCGCAGGATTCATCAGCCGTTCCGGCGCGAGCGCGCCGGAACGAACCAGGACGCCGAGCAGCAGAAACGCGAGGACGAGCGTGAAGAGCGGCGGCGGCATGAGGACGACCTGCCGCGCGACGCGCACGCCGCCAAAGAGCGCGACCGTCAGAAACAACAACGGCAGATAGAACACTTCCAGGTTGCGGCTCATTTGCGGCGGCGAAACAGCTTGAGCGGATTGAAGTCCGAGGCGTCGTGGCGCAGCCCCGCCTGCAGCTCGGCCTTCAATTCATCTCCGCTGCGCATCTGCAGATCCGGATCGTCGACGACGACTCGTCCGTGATCGGCGAGGATGATGGCGCGATCGACCGACTCGAGGGCGCGCGCGAACAGCACGTCGTCGTTGTAGACGCGGCCCCAGCCCTGCCGATAGTAGCTATAGGCGATGTAGAACTGCGTCCGCGGATCCTGATGCGCGGGATCGGCGCGGTCGAAGGCGAGACGCGCCGCATCGAACTGGTCGCCGCGAAAAAATCGCAGCCCGTCGTCGAACGCCTGCCGATCGATCTGGTAGGCGCCGACCGTCGCAGTCAGCGCGCCGGTCATCTCCGCGACCGTCTGCGGCTGCTGCACGTAGAGCCAGACGACGAAGACGGCGTACGAGACCGCGATCGTCAGGCCGAGGACGCGAGCCGTCGATTCTCGCAGCGATCGCATCGTAGCGGCGATGATACCCGGTTGTCCGGACTGCCTACTCAGCATATGCTTCGCGCGCAAGGAGCCGCCCGATGCGCACCGCATTCCTCGCACTCGTCGTCGTGCTCGCCGTCGGATCGTTTGCCGCGCCGGCGCTGCTGCAGGAGAAAGGCGGCGACGATCGCACCGGGCCGTACGACGTGGTCGCGAACTGGCCGCCGCCGCTCGCGCTGGCGAAGCCCGGCTACATCTGGGGATCGACGGGCGGGATCTTCGCGGAATCGCCGGATCGCATCTTCATCGCGAACCGAGGCGAGTTGAAGCTGCCGGACAAGCTGCCGCCCGGCTTCACTGGTTTCTGGGGATCGTTCAACGAGCAAGCGACCACGCCCACCCCCGAGTTCCGCAACTGCCTCGTCGTCGTCGACGGCAGCGGAAAGGCGATCGAGTCCTGGACGCAGTGGGACTATCTCTTCACCGAGGGCCGCGGACCACATTCAGTGCTGATCAATCCCTACGACCCGGAGCACGACGTCTGGATCGTCGACGACATCCATCACCAGATCTTCAAGTTCAGTAACGACGGCAAACAGCTGCTGATGACCTTGGGCGTGCGCGACGAACCCGGCAACGACGAGACGCATTTCAAGCGCCCGACCGACATCGCCTGGCTGCCCGACGGCACCTTCTTCGTGAGCGACGGGTACGGCAACACGCGGGTGGTGAAGTTCGACAAGAACGGAAAGTTCCTGATGACGTGGGGGACGCGCGGCACCGGACCGAGTCAGTTCAACACGCCGCACTCGATCACGATCGATCGCAACCGGAAGGTCTACGTCTCCGATCGCGCGAACAATCGCATCCAGGTGTTCGACGAGAACGGCAAGTACCTCGACGCGTTTCCGAACATCCAGCAGCCGTACAACATCCGCATCAGCGAGGATCAGTTTCTCTGGGTCTTCTCGGGACCGCTCGACAAGATGCTGAAGTACGACGTGAACGGTCATCTCCTGTATGCGTGGGGTACGCATGGAACGGCGCCGGGACTCTTCTGGGCCGTCCACGAGTTCTCCGCCGACGCCGACGGCAATCTCTACACCGCGGAGGTCTTCGGCGGCCGGTCGCAGAAATTCCATCCGCGTCCCGGCGCTGATCCCTCGCACGTCTATCGTCCGCAGCTGCTGACGCCGAAGGCGGCGGCGACGACAACGCGCAACACGATGCCGGCGCCGTCGCTCGATGTTCCCGCCGGCAGCGGCAGCGCGAATTTCGGCGGCGCCTGGAAGCTTGCGACGACCGATCCGCCTGTCGTCGCGGGCCGCGGCGGCCGCGGCGGCGGCGGCATTGCCGGTCCATACGCCGAGACGGTGTTCGCGCAGGCGCCCGCGGCGATCGTGATCACGCAGACGCCGGGCAGCGTCGCGCTGCAGTTCGGATCGGCGACCGCCAACTACGGTCTCGACGGCAAGACCACGTCAACGCCGCCGGGCGACGTCAACGCGCTGAAGACGCGCGCGCACTGGGATGGCGGAACGCTGCACCTCCACTTCAAGCAAGGGATGAACTGGGGGCGCGACGTTCTCAGTCTCAACGGCGGCACGCTGACGATCGTCCGCGATCTCGAATCGGGAGGCGCCTCGACCACGCGCACGATGACCTACTCGAAGACGTCGTAACGATCACACACAGCGATTGGATTTGTTCGACCATTCCAGTTGCACAGTGTACTGACCGACCGTTTTCGTCTCCCACGCGCAGATGTCGCCGACTTCGCCGTTCGCGTCGTCGTACCAGCCTTCCCCCGGAATCGGATCGGTGATGGCCTCGCACAGCTCGTGCGAGCTGGTCGACGTGAGCGCGTCGAAGGCAGCAAGCGAGCCAGTGCAGCCGCTGCAGTCGGGGTAGGGCATCACCGCGTAAAAGGTCCTGCGCCCGATCGCGTTGTGATACCCGCAGAACGCCTGACACGACGCGGAGCCGCCCATCGCAACGCGAACGCCGGGCGGGACGTAGATGAAATAGAGCGAGTTCTTCGTGACCTTCGGGACCTTGCCGCCGCTGATCCGCTGTTGAAGAAACGCCCGGATCGCAGTGTCGGTAAGTGAACGTGCCGGCGCTGGCGTCGTGATGGTCACCGATCCGGTCCGCCGCCCATGCGAGATCTTCAGTGTCCCCGCGTTGTATTCACTGAGTTGATCGATGAGAGCGCTGACCAGGATGGCGTCGAAGAAACGATTGATGTCCGCGACGGTCGCGCTCAGTGGCGATTTCTTCCAGGCACTCCCCCAGAAGATGGTGAACACCTCCACGGCGGGAAGCAGCGGACCGTTCCGATAGGTGAGGCGCGCCGTGGGTGCGGCCTGCGCTTCGGCGCGCAGAACTGCCGGCATGCGCAGCGGCACGATCCGGATCGCGTCGGGCTGAGGTTCGGGCGGCGACTTCGAGACGGCCATCTTCTACCCTCGACGCTGTATCGTGGCACGACCCCGCGGTGAACGTCGGATGAAGCTCAGCGCCCTTTCATGAGGAGTACGTCAAGACGGCCCAGGGTTGCTGTCGTCGAAGCCGGGCGCGATGAGGATGCGGTCTCCGTCGCGAAAGATGCAAATCGCGACGTGTCGAATGGCCGGCGTCATTTCTTCCACGCCCAATACGCGGGGAGGCCCAGCAGCGCGAGACCGAGCCCCATCAGCGACTGGACGGGCTGGGCGACGACGGTATTGACGACGATCACCAGCGCCGCCAGCACGAAGACGATCGGCGTCAGGGGATATCCCGGCGTTCGAAATGGCCGCGGGGCCCTCGGTTCGCGGGCGCGGTACGCGAAGATGGCGAGCGCCGCCAGGGCGAACCAGAGCCACGACATGAAGACGACGTAGGTGAACAACTGCTCGAAGGTGCCCGACAGCACGAGGACCGATGACCAGAGCGCCGTGCTGACGATCGCGACCGCGGGCGTGCCGAATCGTGGATGCACCTGTGCGATACGCGCGAAGAAGACGCCGTCACGCGCCATCGCGAAGAAGAGACGCGGCAGCGTCAGCATCATCCCGTTCGCCGCACTGAAGATCGACACGACAATGACGGCGGCGACCGCTTTGGCCGCCCACGGCCCGACGACGACGCTCGCCGACTCGGAGGCGACTCGATCGCTCGACGTCACGCCAACCGGACCGAGCGCGCTCAAGTAGCCGACATTCGCCAGGACGTACAAGCCGATCAGCGCCAGCGTGCCGACGATGATGCCGCGCGCGAACGTTCGCTGTGGATCGATCGTCTCCCCCGCCGAGAACGTGACGTACTGCCAGCCTTCGTACGCCCACAGCACGCCGATCATCCCGGTGACGAGGCCGCTCAACCCCGCAATCGAGACGCGTTCCGGCCACCAGGCCACTGGAGCGTGTCCGCCGGGGCTCGCCGCAATCAACGTCGCCGCGAGCAGCACGATGACGCCGGCCTTGAGCATGGTCGCGGCGCCCTGCACGTCGGCGCTGCGGCGTGTGCCACGAATGTTCAACACCGTCACGACTGCGATCATGACGAGCGACGCGATTCGCGATCCCAGAGGAGAGAGCGGAACGAATACGCTCACGTAGCGCGGGAACGCCGCGCCGAGTGTGGCCATCGATCCGCTGCCGATGACCAGGAACATCGTCCAGCCGTACAGAAACGCGAGCAGCGCACCGAACGCGTCACGCAAGTAGACGTAGAGGCCGCCCGAGTCCGGTTTCGACGCGCCGAGCTCGGCAAAGGTGAGCGCACCGAGGAGCGACAGCACGCCGCCGGCCACCCACGCCACCAGCGCGAAGCCTGGTGTCCCGGCCGCCCGCGCGACGGCGCCGGGAGTGAGCCAGATGCCCGATCCGATCACCGTGCCGACGACGATGAAGATCAGATCGCCGAAGGACAGCGTTTGGCGAAGCTGCGGCCGGTCGGTCAACGCGGCGCCGACGACGAGGTGGCGTGCGTCTTCGCGCCGGGCCCGAGGATCGCGACGCCTGGCTTTGCGCCGGTGTGCTCGCCTTTGTCGATGACTGCGACGCCGTTGACGAGCACGTAGCGGACGCCGGTCGCGTACGATTTCGGCTTCTCGAACGAGTTGGTCTCGCCGACCGTCGCCGGATCGAAGACGACGACGTCGGCGGCGAAGCCCTCACGCAGTTGGCCGCGATCGCGGAGGCCGAGAATCTGCGCCGGCAGCGACGACATCTTGCGGACCGCGTCTTCGAGCATGAGCACGTGTTCGTCGCGCACGTAGTGCCCGAGCACGCGGACGTTCGTGCTGTAGTTGCGCGGATGCGGGACGCCGGGCGCGTCGAGGTTGATCGCCGATCCGTCGCTGGCGATCGCCACCCACGACTGCTTCATCACCAGCCGCACGTCGTCTTCGGACATCGTGTGGAACATGCCGCTGATGCGGCCGCCGTCTTCGGCCATCAGCGTCAGACAGGTGTCGGCGGGATCGGCGTCGCCGCGCGCCTTCGCGATCTCCGAGATCCGCATCCCTTCGTACTTGCGGTTCTTGTCGCTGCCGGCGCGGCCCATCACGATGCCTTCCCACCAGCCGTGCTCCTTCGCCCAGCTGATGAAGTCCTTGTCGTGCTTGATGCGCTCGCGGACGGCCGAATCCTTGAGACGTTCGGCGAACTTCGCCGGACCGCCGTCCCGCGCCCACACCGGGAAGAACGCGCTCCATCCGTGGTTCATCGCCGTGTATGGGTACTGGTTCGCGGTGATGTCGAGACCGCGTGCGCGCGCGTCCTCGATCATCTTCAAGTACTTGCCGACGGTGCCCCAGTTCTCCCTGGCGCGGATCTTGAGGTGGAAGATGTGCACGGGAATCTTCGCTTCTTCGCCGACACGGATCGCGAAGCGGATCTCCTTCTCCTGTTCGAAGCCTTCGCTGCCGACGTGCGACGTGTAGTTGCCGCCGTAAGAAGCCGCGACCTTGGCCATCGCGATGATCTCGTCGGGATACTCCGGTCCGCCGCTCTCATAACGGGTCACGAGTCCCCACGCCCCTTCTTCCATCGACCGCGCCACGAGCTTTTTCATCCGATCGACTTCGGCCGGCGTCGCGGCCCGCGAGTCGTAGCCCATGACGACGCGACGCACCTGTGTCGCCGACACGTGCGAGATGACGTTCATCGAGACACGTTCGCGTGCGAGCCGCTGGAAATACTCGGTGAACGTGGTCCAGTCCTGAGTGACGGCGTCGCTCGTCTCGGCGGCAAGGCCGTCTCGCGGGGCGACCGACGTGCTCTCGCCGAGCACGTCGACGGTCACCCCCTGCCGCACTTTGCTTTGCGCATTCGCGTCGGCGAGCAGCGACGTGTCCGAGTGCGTGTGGAGATCGATGAAGCCGGGCGCGACGACGAGGCCGGCGGCGTCGATCGTACGCGCGGCCGTCGCGCTCGTCAGCCGGCCGACGCGCGCAATGCGTCCGCCCTTGATCGCGACGTCGCCGCTGAACCACGGATTTCCGGTGCCGTCGACGACGTGGCCGCCGCGAATGACGATGTCGTAGGCCGCGGGCTGCGCCCGGACCGCGAGCGCCAGCGCGCACAGAAGCGCAGCCGTGAACGCCTGCTTCAAGGTCATGAAGCCTCCGCTATGATTCTTCGGATTCGCAGAGACGTCGGACGACGCCGACGACGTCGAGAAAGCTGACCGGCTTGTGAAACGCGGCCGCGGCGCCGAGCTCGACCATGTGCTCGCCGTCGATGCCGGTCATCACGACGACGGGAATCGCGGCGAGCCCTGGATCGTTGCGCTGTTCCTTCCGAAACGTCCAGCCGTCCATCACCGGCATGCGCAGATCCAGGAGGATGACGCTCGCGTCGCCGCCGCCGCGCAGATAGTCGAGCGCTTCGCGGCCGTTGTTCGCGGGGATGGACGCGAACCCTTCCATCTTCAGAAACTTGGTCATCAATCGCTGAAGATTCGGGTCGTCGTCGACGACAAGGATCGGGCCGGCCACGGAGAACATGCACGAGGAGTATAGTGTGTCCTGCCGCGGTACTCTTGTAGGACAATCGTGTAATCCATTTCACAATCCAAATCCCACATCCCTGATCCCGTGTCCTTTTCAAGCTTTCACCCTTTCGTCGCTCAATGGTTCACCGATGCGCTCGGCGAGCCGACCGACGCGCAGCGCCGCGGCTGGGCGGCCATCCGCGAACGCCGGCACACGTTAATCGCCGCACCGACCGGATCCGGCAAGACGCTGGCGGCGTTTCTCACGGCGCTCGACGATCTCTTTCAGGAAGGACTGCGCGCGCCGCTGCCGGACGAAGTCCGCGTCGTCTACGTCTCGCCGCTGAAAGCGCTGAGCGCCGACATTCACAAGAACCTCGCCGAACCGCGGCGCGGCATCCGTGCACTCGCGGAGGCGGCCGGCGTCGACGCGCCGCGCATCACCGCCGCGGTGCGCACCGGCGATACGACAGGGCGCGAACGCGCCGAGATGCTGCGCACGCCGCCGCATATTCTCGTGACCACGCCCGAATCGCTGTACCTCCTGCTGACCGCCGAACGCAGCCGCGAGATGCTGCGCACGGCAACGACCATCATCGTCGACGAGATCCACGCGGTGATCGGGACGCGGCGCGGCGCGCATCTTTCGCTGTCGCTGGAACGGTTGCAGGCGATCGCGCAGTCGCCGCTGGTCCGCATCGGGTTGTCGGCCACGCAGAAGCCGATCGAAGAAGTCGCGCGGTTCCTGGTTGGCCATGGCGGCCCTGCGAGGGCCGCCCCACGAGCGCTTGCTCTCGGCGACGCGACCGATGACGACGACACTCGTAGGACGGCCCTTTCAGGGCCGCCGTGTGACGTCACCATCATCGATGAAGGCCATCGGCGCGCGATGGATCTTGGCGTCGAGATCCCCGACTCGCCGCTCGAAGCGGTGATGTCGCACGAGGTCTGGACCGAGTACTACGACCGGCTCACGCAACTGATTAAGGAACACAAGACCACGCTCGTGTTCGTCAACACGCGCAAGATGGCCGAGCGCACCGCGCGGCATCTCACCGAGCGGCTCGGCGACGATGCGGTCACGGCGCATCATGGCAGCTTGTCGAAAGACAAACGCCTCGATGCGGAGCACCGGCTGAAGAACGGCCAGTTGAAGGCGCTCGTCGCGACCGCCTCCCTCGAGCTCGGCATCGACATCGGCCACGTCGACCTCGTCTGCCAGATCGGATCGCCGCATCGCATCGCCACACTGTTGCAGCGCGTCGGCCGGTCCGGCCATTCGATCTCGGGTCTGCCGAAAGGACGCGTGTTTCCCGTGTCGCGCGACGATCTGGTCGAATGTGCGGCGCTCATCCGCTCGATTCGCCGCGGCGAGCTCGATCGCATCCTGTCGCACGATGCGCCCCTCGACGTGCTGGCGCAGCAACTCGTCGCCGAAGCCGCCTGCGCCGATTACCGCGAAGACGATCTGTTCGCGCTGGCGCGACGCGCATGGCCCTATCGCAATCTGGCGCGATCGGATTTCGACGCCGTGCTGCAGATGACGGCCGACGGCTTCGCCACCCGGCGCGGACGGCGCGCGGCGCTCGTGCACCGCGACGAAGTCAACGCCCGCGTGCGCGGCCGGCGCAGCGCACGGCTGCTCGCGATCACGTCTGGCGGCGCAATCCCCGAGGTCGCCGACTACCGCGTCGTCCAGGATCCCGAGGAGACGTTCATCGGAACCGTCAACGAGGATTTCGCGATCGAGAGCAACGCCGGCGACATCTTTCAGCTCGGGAACACGTCCTGGCAGATCCTGCAGGTCAAGCCTGGAGTCGTGCGCGTATCGGACGCGAAAGGCGCCCCGCCGACGATTCCGTTCTGGTTCGGCGAAGCGCCCGCGCGCAGCGACGAGTTGTCGCTCGCGGTGAGCGATTTACGCACCGACGTGGAGGCAGCCTTGAAGGGCTGCGCTGCCGAAATCACTGCGGCGGTGCCCCTGGCGCAGGCCTTCAGGCCTGCCGTCGATCGGCTGATCGACGAAACGGGAATGCCGCTCGGCGCGGCGGAACAGATCGTCGCGTATCTCGCCGACGCGCGCGCCATCCTGGGCGTGCTGCCGACGCAGCAGACGCTCGTCCTCGAACGCTTCTTCGACGAATCGGGCGGCATGCAGCTCGTCCTGCACGCACCGTTCGGCAGCCGCGTCAACAAGGCCTGGTGCCTGGCGCTGCGCAAGCGCTTCTGCCGCCAGTTCAACTTCGAGCTGCAGGCCGCCGCGACCGAAGACGCGCTGCTGCTGTCGCTCGGCCCACAGCATTCGTTCCCGCTGTCGGATGTCTTCCGCTATCTCCATCCGGCGACGGTGAAGGACATCCTCGTCCAGGCGTTTCTCGACGCGCCCGTGTTCCAGACACGCTGGCGGTGGAACACGACGATCTCGCTCGCGGTGCCTCGGAACCGCGGCGGCAAGAAAGTGCCGCCGCAGCTTCAGCGGATGCTCGCCGACGATCTGATGGCCGCGGTGTTTCCCGACGCTGCCGCCTGCCTCGAGAACATCCCCGGCGATCGCGAGATTCCGGATCATCCGCTGGTGAATCAGACGGTCCGCGACTGCCTCGAAGAAGCGATGGACGTCAGGCAGCTCACCGACATCCTCGCCCGCATTCACCGCGGCGAGCTGACGCTCCTCTCGCGCGATACGGTCGAACCGTCGCCGCTCACGCACGAAATCCTCAACGCGCGGCCGTACGCGTTTCTCGACGATGCCCCGCTCGAAGAGCGGCGGACGCACGCGGTTCAGTCGCGGCGCGCGACGGACCCGTCGTCGGCGCGCGATCTCGGCGCGCTGGACCAGGCGGCTATCGATCGCGTCCGCGACGAGGCACGACCCGACCCGCGCGACGCCGACGAACTGCACGACGTGTTGCTGACGATCGGATTCCTGACCGAAGACGATGCGCGGGCGATGCCGCCGGAATTGTTCGACCAGCTCGTCGCGGCCAGGCGGGCAACAACCTTCGTCTGTAACGGCGGTTCAATCTGGGTTGCGGCCGAGCGGCTGCCCGAACTGCTCACCGTTCACGCCGATGCCAGGCTCGAGCCGTACATCGAGGCGCCCGCATCACGCGCCGTCCGTCCATGGACTCGCGAGGAAGCGATCGTCGAGCTGCTCCGCGGACGGTTGACGATCGTCGGCCCCACCGACGCGCACGCACTGGCGGCGTCGCTCGCCGTCACCGACGCTGAAGCCGACGCCGCGCTTCTCGCGCTGGAGTCGGAAGGCGTCGTCCTGCGCGGGCGCTTTACCAACGCGAGCGCCGTCCTCGAATGGTGCGATCGGAGACTGCTCGCCCGCATCCATCGCTACACGCTCAATCGATTGCGCGCCGAGATCGAGCCGGTCTCGCCCGCCGACTTCATGCGCTATCTGTTCGCGTGGCAGCACGTCGATCCCGCGACACGGCTCACCGGAATCGAGGGGCTGCGCGCGGTTGTCGCGCAGCTCGACGGCTTCGAGCTGGCGGCGAGCGCGTGGGAGACATCCGTCCTGCCGACGCGGATGGATCGCTATGACAAGTCGATGCTCGACACGCTGTGCCTGACTGGCGAAGTCGGCTGGGCTCGTGTCACGTCCGTATCCCCGGACGATCCAACCGACGTGGTCGGCGCCACGCCGATTGCGCTGTTTCTCCACGAACACGCGGACGTTTGGACGACAGCCCGCGCCACTGTGACAACGGTGGCGCAGGCCTTCAGGCCTGCCGACACGGTCGCGCAGCCCTTGAGGGCTGCCCCGATGGCGGATCTGAAGGACCCCGCTACCGTCGTCCTCGAGATGCTGCGCGCGCGGGGCGCACTCTTTTTCCACGAGCTCCTGAGTGCCGGCCAGCTCACCGAAAAGGATCTTCGCGCGGCGATCGCCGAGCTCGTCGCCGCCGGTCTCGTCACGTCGGACGGCTTTGCCGGATTGCGCGCCATCGTGCACGACACGAAGCCACACGCCGCGGGACGATGGTCGGCGATTGCGCGCGCGGCGATCGATCGCGAGACCGTCGTCGAGTGCCAGGCGTGGGCACTGCTCCGCCGCTACGGCGTCGTCTTCCGCCGGCTGCTGACGCGTGAGGCCAACACGGCGCCGTGGCGCGAGCTGACGCGCGTGTACCGGCGCCTCGAAGCGCGCGGCGAGATCCGCGGCGGCCGGTTCGTCGCCGGCATGTCCGGCGAACAGTTCGCGCTGCCCGACGCCGTCGAACGTCTGCGTGAAATCAGGCGCAGCCCTCGCCACGGCCGCTGTCTCGTCGTCAGCGCCGCCGATCCGCTGAATCTCGCCGGCATCGTCACGAGCGGCGAGCGCGTGCGCGCATCAGCCGCCAACCGTCTCGCGTATCGAGACGGCGTGCCGATGGCCGTGCTCGAAGGCGAGTTCATGCGGCCGCTCGCCGACTTCACCGCCGCTGCCGCCGCCGAGGTCACCTCCGCGCTCGCGGGACGGCCGATGCCGCCGGTGCTCGGCGGCTACATCTCGTTCGCCCGGCCGATTTCGCGATAAACCGGTCGCGCGCCCGATATATATTGGTCAGTCGTTTACAACTCTCACTGGAGCACAGGAATGACACGAAGAGTCAGCCGATCCGTGATGGGGTCGCTCTCGCTCGTCGCGGCGTTGGCGTTGGTGGCCTCGAGCACGAAGCTCTCGGGCCAGAGCGGACTGCCGAGCACCAGGAACGGCGAGTGGACGCACTACACCGCCGACGTCCGCGGCTCCCGCTATTCGCCGCTGGATCAGATCAACGCGAGCAACTTCAATCAGCTCGAGGTCGCGTGGCGCTTCAAGACCGACAACATGGGGACGCGTCCCGAGTTCAAGCTCGAAGGCACGCCGCTGATGGTCAAGGGCGTCATTTACGCGACCGGCGGCACGCGGCGATCGGTCGTCGCGCTCGACGGCAAAACGGGTGAGCTGATTTGGGTGCACGCGGAGCGCGAGGGCGCGCGCGCGGTGAACGCGCCGAGACAGCTCTCGGGCCGCGGTCTCTCGTACTGGACCGACGGCAAAGGCGACGAACGCGTCCTCTATGTCACGACGGGCTATCGCCTCGTCGCGCTCGATGCGAAGACCGGGACGCGCGTCAGCTCGTTCGGCAAGGACGGCGTCGTCGACATGAAGGTCGGCGCCGTGATCGGCAAGGGCGAGCAGATCAATCTGGAGAGCGGCGAGATCGGCCTGCACTCGACGCCGACGGTCGCCAAGGACGTCGTCATCGTCGGTTCATCGTTCCGCGAAGGCCTCACTGTCAAATCGCACAACAACACGAAAGGCCTCATCCGCGCGTGGGACGTGCGCAGCGGCAAGCTGCTCTGGACGTTCAACACGATTCCTCGTCCGGGTGAGTTCGGCGCCGAGACGTGGGAAAAAGAATCGTGGGCGATCAACGGCAACACCGGTGTGTGGTCGCAGATCACCGTCGATGAAGAGCTCGGCCTCGTGTATCTGCCGGTCGAGGATCCGACGTCGGATCTCTACGGCGGCCATCGTCCCGGCAACAATCTCTTCGGCGACAGCCTCGTCTGCGTCGATCTGAAAACGGGTCAGCGCAAGTGGCACTACCAGATCGTTCATCACCCGATCTGGGACTTGGACATGCCGGCCGCGCCGCTGTTGATGGATCTCAACGTCGACGGCAGGTCCGTCAAAGCGGTCGCCCAGGCGACGAAGCAGGGATTCCTGTACGTGTTCGATCGCGTCACCGGCAAACCGATCTGGCCGATCGAAGAGCGGCCGGTTCCGCAGACCGACGTGCCGGGCGAGAAGACGAGCCCGACGCAGCCGTTCCCGACCAAACCGCCCGCCTACTCGCGCAACGGCGTGCTCGAAAGCGATCTCGTCGACTTCACCCCGGAGATCAAGGCGCAGGCGCTCGAAGTCGCGAAGCGGTATCGGCTCGGTCCGGTGTTCCTGCCGCCGCTCGTCAGCAAGGCGGAAGGACCGCTGGCCGCGCTGACGTCGGGTACGTTGAGCGGCGGTGTGAACTGGCCGGGATCGGCATACGACCCCGAGATGCACGTTTTCTTCTCGCACGCGTGCAATGCCTGCATCGCGCCGCTTGGTCTGGTCGCGCCGCCGAAAGAATTCTCGGATCTCGACTACGTGATGGGCACGGCCGGACAGACGTTCCGTCCGATCGTCGGCGGTGGCGAGGGTGAGGCCGCCGACGCGCCGAGAGCCGCGCGCGGCGCCGCACCGACTCCGCCGCCAACGCCTCCGCCGGCGGCGGCAGGTGGTGGACGCGGGACGACGCCGCCGGCGCCACCCGCCGGCGGCGGGTTCGGGGCGACCGTGCAAGGACTGAATATCGTCAAGCCGCCGTACGGCGTCATCGTCGCGATCAACATGGACAAGGGCGAGCTGATGTGGTCGGTGCCGCACGGCGACACGCCCGACAACGTCCGCAATCATCCGGCGCTGCGCGGCGTGAACATTCCGAAGACCGGACAGCAGGGCAACGTCGGCGTGGTGGTGACGAAGACGCTCGTGGTCGCGGGCGATCCGCTCGTGACGACGACGCCGGAGCATCCGCGAGGCGGGATGCTGCGCGCGTACGACAAGCAGACGGGCAAGGAAGTGGGCGCGGTGTTCCTGCCGGCGGCGCAGAGCGGATCGCCGATGACCTACATGCTGGATGGAAAGCAGTACATCGTCGTGGCCGTGAGCGGCGGCAACTATTCGGGCGAGTACATCGCCTTCAGTCTGCCGTCGACGGCGCTGCGGCCCACGGCGAATCAGCCGTAGCGTCCGGCTCGAGCCGGGCGGACGGGAATCGAAGAGGGGGCATCGATGAAGCGCATCGCGTTGAGAGCCGTGATCCTGGTCCCGGTCATCGCCGTCGCGGGCGTCTTCATCGGCGCTCAAACGCCCGGGCAACCGAGCACGAAGAAAGGCGACTGGACGCATTACACCGCCGACGTCCGCGGCACGAAGTACTCGCCGCTCGATCAGATCAACGCCGGCAACTTCAACAAGCTCGAGGTCGCGTGGCGGTTCAAGACCGACAACCTGGGGACGCGGCCTGAATACAAGCTCGAAGGCACGCCGCTGGCCGTCAATGGCGTCCTCTACACGACCGCCGGGACACGCCGATCGGTCGTCGCACTCGACGGAAAAACCGGCGAGTTGATCTGGTCGCACAGCTACCGCGAAGGCAATCGCGCGGCGATCGCGCCGCGGCAGCTGTCGGGACGCGGCGTCTCGTACTGGACCGACGGCAAAGGCGACGAGCGCATCCTTTACGTGACCACCGGCTATCGGCTGGTCGCGCTCAACGCGAAGAACGGCGCGATGGTGCCGTCATTCGGCAATAACGGCGTCGTCGATCTCAAACAGGGCGCGGTCGTCGGCAAAGGCCAGCAGATCGATCTCGAGGTCGGCGAGATCGGCCTGCACTCGACGCCGACGGTGGTGAAAGACGTCGTCATCGTCGGCTCTTCCTTCAAGGAAGGGATGACGGTCGTCACGCACAACAACACGAAAGGTCTCGTCCGAGCGTTCGACGTGCGCAGCGGAAAACTGTTGTGGACGTTCAACACCATCCCGCGTCCCGGTGAGTTCGGCAGCGACACGTGGGAAAACGAGTCGTGGGCGATCAATGGCAACACCGGCGTGTGGACGCAGATCACCGTCGACGAAGAAGCGGGACTCGTGTATTTGCCGGTCGAATCGCCGACTTCGGACTACTACGGCGGTCATCGTCCCGGGAACAACCTGTTCGGCGAATCGCTGGTGTGCGTCGACCTGAAGACTGGTCAGCGGAAGTGGCACTTCCAGATCGTCCATCACCCGATTTGGGACTACGATCTGTCGTCCGCCGCCATGCTCGTCGACATCAACGTCGACGGCAAACCGATCAAGGCGGTTGCGATGCCGAGCAAGGAAGCGTTCGTGTACGTGTTCGATCGGATCACCGGCAAGCCGGTCTGGCCGATCGAAGAGCGGCCGGTGCAGCAGTCGGACGTGCCCGGCGAGAAGACGTCGCCGACGCAGCCGTTCCCGACCAGGCCGCCCGCATACGGACGCAACTATCTGAAAGTGCCCGACGACCTCATCGACTTCACGCCGGAGATGCGCGCGCAGGCGCTCGAGGTGTTGAAGCGATACCGCGTCGACGGGATGTTCAACCCGCCGCTCGTCGGTGATCCGAACGGTCTGCTCGGCGCGATCAACGTCGGCAACGCCGGCGGCGGCACGAACTGGCCCGGCGGCGGGCTCGATCCGGAAACGCACGTCGCCTACGCGGTCGCGTCGACTTCGTCCGTCGCCGGCTTGTCGGTCCGCAAGCCACCGGCCGGCTTCTCTGACATCACGTACGTCTCGGGCCGCGAAGGCACCGAGTTCCGGGTTGCGGAGGGACCAGGATTCGGCAGCGCCGCGGACGCGCCTCAACGAGGCTCAGGGCGAGCGGGTGCCGCGGAAGCCGGCGGCGGTCGAGGCGGCCGCGGTGGACGCGGCGGTCAGCCGAGCGCCGAAGCGACGAGCGCGGGAACGCCGACACCTCCGGCCGGCGGCGGGGGCGGCGGCGGTCTGCAGATTCAGGGTCTGCCGATCGCGAAGCCGCCGTACGGCGTCGTCTCGGCGATCGATCTCGACAGGGGTGAGCTGAAGTGGAGCGTGCCGCACGGCGATACGCCGGACGCGGTGCGCAACAGTCCAGCCCTTGCCGGCCTGAACATCCCGAAGACCGGTCAGAACGGCAGTACCGGAGTCGTCGTCACCAAGACGCTCGTGATCACCGGCGATCCACAGGTGACGGCGCCACCGGGACGGCCGCGCGGCGCGATGCTTCGCGCCTACGACAAAATGACCGGGCAGGAAGTAGGCGCCGTCCTGCTGCCGGCGGCGCAAAGCGGATCGCCGATGACGTATAAAGGTCCTGATGGGCGGCAGTACATCGTCGTCGCGGTCAGCGGCGGCAATTATTCTGGCGAGTACATCGCGTTCGCACTCCCGCAGGGGGCGACGTCCACTTCGCAGCCGTAAACGGACCGAATGTTGCTTTGTCGAGCGACCATGCGATATCTCCTGATCACCTTTATCGCGTTGATATGCGGCGCCGCCGGGTCAGCCCAGCAGCAGGCCGCGAAACCGCAGCCTTCCGAGAAGAAGCCGACAACGATTACGATGACCGGCTGTGTTCAGAAGGGCGAAGCGCCGGGCGGCGGGTACACGCTGACGGAGGACACTGCCATCTACCGGCTGACCGGCGTCGACGTTCGCGATTTCGTCGGCCGGCGAGTCGAGGTTGTCGGCAGTGCGCCCCGGAAGTTGAAGATCACGGGCGGCCTGCTGCCGTCGGCAAACGTCGCCGCGCAGGCCGGCTCGATGGATCCCGCGCGCGCCGCTACGGCCGCCGCCGATGCCAGCTCGGTCAACGGCACCGGCGCGCCGGAATTCCGCGTCCGCGCCATCAAACCGATCACGGGAAGCTGCACGCAGTGAGCAACGCGGCGCTGCCGCGCGTGCTCGTCGCCGACGATGAGCCCGCAAACATCATGCTCATCGCGCATGCGTTGAAAGACGAATGCGAGATCGTGCAGGTGAACAGCGGCACCGCTGTTCTCGAGCGCGTGATCCTCGGCGACATCGATCTGATCCTGATGGATGTCGTCATGCCGGGTCCCGACGGGTTCGAGATCTGCCGGGTGCTGAAGAGCAGCCCGATCACCGCGAGCATTCCCATCATCTTCGTCACCGCGCTCGACGAGCGGCGCGACGAGACGCGCGGCCTCGATGCCGGCGCCGTGGACTACATCACCAAACCGATTCACCCTGCGGTCGTAAAAGCCAGGGTGCACGCGCACCTCGAGCTGAAGAAGGCGCGCGATCTGCTCGAACAGCTCGCCTCGGTCGATCCGTTGACCGGCGTCGCCAATCGCCGCCGCTTCGACGCGGCGCTCGAAGAAGAATGGCGCCGCACGAAGCGCGCCGGCCGATGGCTGTCGCTCGCCATCGCCGACGTCGACCACTTCAAGCAGTTCAACGATCGACACGGACACCTGGCCGGCGACGAGCGGCTTCGCGTGATCGCCGCCGCGCTGGCGAAGAGCGCGCGCCGCGCCGGCGATCTCGTGGCGCGCTACGGCGGCGAAGAGTTCGGACTGATCCTGCCGGAAGTCGAACCGTCGATGATGCTCGGCGTCATTCGGACGGTGATGACCGGTGTGACCACCGGGTTGCCGGGCGACGCCTCCGCGTCCGCCCGCGAGACGGTCACGATCAGCATCGGCGCGGTCTCGACGATCCCGCCGCGCGACGCCGCGCTGACCGACATGCTCGCCGCCGCCGATCAACTGCTCTACGAGGCGAAGGCGAGCGGACGCGACCGCTGCGTCCACCTCGATCTGGGGACGCGGAAGAAAACAGTCCTCCCACGAAACTCTGAGTTTGAAGTCTGAAGCTCAGACTTCCCTAACGGACGGTGCGAATGCGGTGGGTCTCGCTGTCCGAGACGTAGAGCGTGCCCTTCGCGAACAGCACGCCGTGCGGCCGTGACATGCGGCAGGCGATCGGATCTGATTCGGGACCGTCGCCGCGCGCGCCCGTTCCAACCACTGTCGAAATCACGCCGCTCTTCAGATCGATGCGGCGCACCGCGTGGTTCTCGGTGTCCGCCGCGTAGAGAACTCGATCGCCGTCGAGCGTCAGGCCCTTCGGGCCGCCGAGCGTCGCCTCGACGGCCGCTCCACCGTCGCCGCTGTAGCCCTGTTTGCCGGTTCCCGCGATCCGATGCAGCGTCTGCGTCTTGCGATCGATGCGATAGATGGCGTTGCCTTCGCGCAGCGCGAGATAGAGGTCGCCGTTGGCGGCGAGCGCGAGCGTCCGTGGTCCGGTCAATGGCGTCCCGCTCACCGGCGCGCCGTCCGTCGCCGGTTTCGCCTCGCCGGTTCCTGCGTAGGTGTTGATGATTCCGGTCGAGGGATCGAGGCGGCGGATGCGCTGGTTGCCGATATCGCAGATCAACAGGCTGCCGTCGCGGTCGACGATGACGCTGTGCGGTTGACGCAGCTGCGCCTGCGCGGCCGGTCCGCCGTCGCCGCCGAATCCAGGCTTGCCGACGCCGGCAGCGGTCGAGATGACCCCGGTTCGGCGGTCGATCTTTCGGATCACGTGGTTGTCGCGTTCAGCGACGTAGATGTTGCCGACCCGATCGAACGCGAGCTCGTGCGGCATGTTGAGCGACGCGTCCGTCGCCGGACCGCCGTCGCCGCTGTAGCCGCGCGTGCCGTTCCCGGCAATCGTCGTCACCCGCCGGGTCTTCAGGTCGAGACGACGAATGCGCTGATTGTCGAGATCACAGAAGTAGAGCGCGCCGTCTGGACCGATCGCCATCCCGTAGGGGTTGTTCACCTGGGTATCGGCGTAACCCGGAGCTCCGGTGCCGATCAGCGTCGTGACCGTCGGCGCCTTGCCGGCGGCGACGGCGGCGAGAAGTGGAAAGGCCAGCACAGCACGCGCGATCTGTTTGGGCACGGGCTGATTGTATGCGCTTCGCCGGCGGGAACAACCGTTCATGGTAGTTCGTCTACCCAGTTCACGGTAGAATGACTACCATGGCGCCACACACGCACCGCGAACGCACCGAGCTGCTCCAGGGGACGCTCGACATGCTCATCCTGCGCACCCTGATCCTGGGGCCCGCCCACGGCCATGAGATCGCCAAGCACATCCAGCGCACCAGCGACGAGGTGCTGCGGCTCGAGCACGGATCGCTCTACCCCGCGCTCCATCGTCTCGAACGGAAAGGCTGGCTGGCCTCGAAATGGGACGCGCATCGCGAGCACAACCGCGAGTGCAAGTACTACCGGCTGACGCCCGCCGGTCGGAAACAGCTCGCCGCGGCGGAGTCGAAATGGGAGCGGCTGCAGCAGGCGATCGCGCGAGTGATGGCGGCGGCAGTGAGGGCGTAAATGACTGACGATCTCGATCGTGAGCTGCGTGCCCATCTGGAAAACGAAGCCGACGATCAGCGGGCTCGCGGACTGAGCGACGAGGAAGCGCGCCGGGCCGCGCGGCGTGCGCTCGGCAGCGAGGCGATGATCCGCGAAGACGTTCGCGCTCTGTCGCCCTGGGCCATGGTGGACGATGTCGCGCAGGATGTGCGCTACGGCCTGCGGCTGCTGAAGAAGCAGCCCGGCTTCGCCATTGTCGCCGCGCTGACCCTCGCTCTTGGCGTCGGCGCGACGACGACGATCTTCTCGGTCGTCCATGCCGTGCTGCTGCGGCCGCTGCCCTACGCGGACGCCGATCGACTGGCAATGGTCTGGGAGAACGTCAACCTGCCGCAATACAAGAACGCGCAGAATGCCCCGGCGCCCGGCAACTTCCGCGACTGGCGTGCGCAAAACTCCACGATGATCGACCTCGCCGCCATGCGCGACGGCGCCTGGAGCCTGACCGGCAGCGGCGATCCGGTTCGCGTCGGCGGCGAAATGGTGTCAGGGTCGCTGTTTCGGCTGCTGCAGGTCGAGCCGGCGCTCGGCCGCCTGTTCAGCGCCGAGGAGGATGGCGCGTCACCCTCCCGTGTCGTCCTGCTCGGTCACGGCCTGTGGGTCGATCGGTTCGGCTCGAATCCGTCGATCGTCGGCGAGACGATCCGTCTCAACGACGAACCGTACACCGTCGTCGGCGTCATGCCGCGCGGATTTCAATTTCCCGACACCGACGATCAATTGTGGATGCCGCTTGGGCTGACGCCGGATCAGCTCGCGAATCACGGCAGTCACTTTCTCCGCGTGCTCGGACGGCTGAAACCCGGTGTCACCATCGCGCAGGCGCAGGCCGATCTCGAGACCGTCGCGGCGCGGCTCACCAGCGCGTATCCCAATTCGAACACCAGCGTGAGCGTCACGGTGCTGTCGCTGCCGGAGCAGACGGTCGGCGACGTGCGGCGGCCGCTGCTCGTCCTGCTGGGCATCGTCGGGTTCGTCCTGTTGATGGTGTGCGCGAACATCGGCAATCTGCTCCTCGCGCGGGCGTCGGTTCGCGGGCGCGAGTTTGCCGTCCGTGCCGCGCTCGGCGCGAGCCGGACGCGGCTCCTGCGGCAGATGCTTGCGGAGAGCGTGCTGCTCGCGGCGAGCGGCGGCGCGCTCGGACTCGCGCTCGCATGGTGGGGCGTGGCCGCCCTCCGCTGGTTGGCGCCGGCGAACCTGCCGCGGCTCGATGACATCGCCGTCAACGGATCGGTGGCCGCCTTCAACTTTGCCGTCGCGATCGCCGCCGGCGTCTTCTGCGGCCTGATGCCGGCGCTCCAATCACACGTCCGCGATCTGCACGGGGCGCTGAAGGACGAAGCGCGCGCGTCGGCAGCGGGTGCTCGACTTCGCGCGCGCAATCTGCTCGTCGTCGTCGAAACCGCGCTTGGCGTCGTGGTGCTCGTCGGCGCCGGATTGCTGCTTCGCAGCTTCGTGCACCTCTCACAAGTGCCGCTCGGATTCAGGCCGGACGGCGTGCTGACGTTCAGGGTCGTCCTGCCGGCCGCGCGCTATCGCACGGAACCGCAGCGGACGGCGTTCTACCGTCAGCTGATCGACCGGCTGCAGGTGCTGCCCGGCGTGAAGTCCGTTGCCGGCATCACGGCCGTGCCGCTCGGCGCGACCGGCCGCACGACCGGCGTCTCGATTGAGGGTCAGCCGCCGCCTGCGCCGGGACAAATCCGGATGGTCGACTTCCGAACGGTGTCGCCCGGATACTTCGCGGCGATGTCGATCCCGCTCCTTGGCGGTCGCGACGTCGGGTGGAGCGATACGAATACGACCCAACCCTCGATCGTCGTCAGCGAGACGATGTCGCGGAGTTTCTGGCCGAACGAGAACGCCCTCGGAAAGCGAATCAAGACAGGAGCGCCCGACAATCCGACGATTCCGTGGTTGACCGTGGTGGGGATTGCCGCCGACGTGAGGCAGGTGGATCTCGTGCGGACGCCGCGCCCGGCGATGTACCTGCCGGCCAGCCAGGATCAAGGGACCGGCGACACGCTGCGTGACTGGATTGTCCGGAGCGGCGGCGATCCGACGGCGCTCGTGCCGGCGATCCGCAGCGCCGTCTGGGCGCTCGACTCGACGCTGCCGATCACGCGCGTGCAGACGTTGGATCAGGTGAAATCGGCGGCGACCGCTTCACAACAATTCACACTGCTGCTCGTCGGGCTTTTCGCGGTGCTTGCGCTCGTCCTCGCCGCGGTCGGCCTCTACGGCGTGACCGCGTACAGCGTCTCGCAACGGACCCGCGAGCTCGGGATCCGCGTCGCCCTCGGGGCGCGCCGCGGCGCGCTGCTCAGACTGGTCCTCGCACACGGCGCCCGGCTCACCATCGTCGGCCTCGCAATCGGCACGATCGCGGCACTGGCGCTCACGCGTGTGATGTCGACGCTGCTGTTCGGCGTCGGTGCGAGAGATCCGATGACGTTCGTGGGAGTCGCGCTGCTGCTGCTGACGGTATCGCTGGCGGCGTCGTTCGTGCCCGCCCATCGCGCGACCCGGGTCGACCCCGTGGTCGCGCTCAGGACCTAGCCGAGTGTGTGCTCGAACTACTCAGGCGAGATTGAAGGCTTCCCGCAGTCGTCGCAGCGAAGATACAGGACCGGATGAGAGTCGGACCGTCCGATGATCTTCGCGCTCGGGGCTCCGCACCGGGGACAGATGATGCTTCCAGAATTCGGGCGTTTTGCCATGATGCTCCTACCTTACCACTCCGTTAGACTCCCCAACGCGACGGAAAGGTGCACGAATCGTCGTGCTCACGAATGTATATCGGCTTATCAAACGGGAGTCTTAAACTCAACAAGACTCCGTGCAAGGCGGGCGAGGAGCGCGGCCGTTGGCACGAGACAAATGATTGCAAGCGCGGCGGAACGGCTGGATCTTACGGAGTGACTGATACTTTCGAGTCCTTTGAACCGATGACTGCGCCCGCCAGCGCGTTCCAGCGACCGTAGCTGAAGTACACCGCCAGGCCGATTACCAGCCAGATTACCAGCCGCTCCCACGTCGCGACCGGCAGTCCAATCATCTGCGCGAGACAAATAATTGCACCAAGGATCGGCACATAGGGGACGCCTGGGGTGCGGAACGGCCTCGGAATGTCGGGGGCGGTGCGCCGCAGGATGATGACGCCGATGCAGACGAGGACGAAGGCCAGGAGCGTTCCGATGCTGACAAGCTGGCCGAGGACGCCAATGGGCGTCAGCCCGGCCACGAGCGCGATGACGACGCCCGTCATGATCGTGCTCGCGTGCGGCGTCCGGAAGCGCGGGTGAACTACTGAAAAGATCGGCGGCAGGAGCCGGTCGCGGCTCATCGAATAGAAGATTCGCGTCTGCGCCAGCAGGTTCACGAGCATCGTGCTGAAGAGCCCGAACAGCGCCGCGACTTTGATGACCGGGCTCAGCCAGCGAATGCCGGTCGCGTCGATGCCGACCGCGAGCGGATCGGCCACGTTCAGCTCCGAGTACGGCACGATACCGATGAGCACGATGGCGACGAGCACGTAGATCACCGTGCAGATCGCGAGCGAGCCGAGGATGCCGATTGGCATGTCGCGCGCCGGATTCCGGGCTTCCTGCGCCGCCGTCGACACCGCGTCGAATCCGATGTACGCGAAGAACATCACGCCGGCGCCGCGCAGGACGCCGCTCCAGCCGAACTCGCCGAACGTGCCGGTGTTCGGCGGGACGAGCGGCGTCAGATTGTCGCGACTGACGTAGGACGCGCCCGCGACGATGAATACGACGAGGACGATCGACTTCACGGCGACGAGCAGCGTGTTCGTGTTCGCCGATTCCTTGATGCCGATCACCAGCAGGGCGGCGACGAGCAGCACGATCGCAAAGGCCGGCAGGTTGAACGCACCGGGCGGCCCCGCCAGAGACGTCGGGACTGTGAACCCGATGTCGCGCATCAGGCTGACGAAGTAGCCGGACCATCCAACAGCGACCGTCGACGTGCTGATTGAGTACTCGAGAATGAGATCCCAGCCGATGATCCACGCGAAAAGCTCACCGATCGTCGCATACGCGTAGGTGTACGCGCTGCCGGCGACGGGCACCATCGCCGCGAACTCCGCATAACAGAGTCCCGCGAACGCGCAGCCTGAAGCCGACAGGATCATCGAGAAGACGAGCGCGGGCCCGGCGTTCTGCGACGCGGCGGTGCCGGTCAGCACGAAGATGCCAGTCCCGATGATGCAGCCGATGCCGAGCGCGGTGAGGTTCCACGGCCCCAGAGATCGCCGCAGCAATCCGCGGTCGGCCTCGGCCTGCAGCTCGCTGATCGCTTTTTTGGTGAACAGCCCCATCCTCACCCGCTCCCACGGTCACGGTCAGACCACGGTCAGACTCGGGTCAGACCACGGTCAGACCACGGTCAGACCACGGTCAGACCACGGTCAGACCACGGTCAGACTGCGGTCAGACCACGGTCAGACTCGGGTCAGACCGCGGTCAGACTCAGTGTCGGACTTTCGGTCAGAGCCGGTCTTGGACGGCTGTAGCGCGGTTGGACGGGCTTAGCGTGCCTGCAGGGCGACGCGGTACTCGGCGGGCGTGAGGCCTGTGTACTGCTTGAACGATCGCGAGAAGTGACTCTGATCGCAGAAGCCGGCCGCGACCGCGATGTCGCTCAGCGCGGCGGACCCGGCCAGCTCGCGCCGAGCAAACTCGATCCGGAGCTGCCGCACGTATCCTGCGAATGTCGTCTGGTAGCTGCGCCGGAACGTCCGCGCGAGGTGGACGGGATGGACGCCGACCTGCGCGGCGACCGTCGCCAGCGGGAGCGGTTCCGCGAAGTGCCGTTCGACGAGCGCGCGCGCGCGGCGCAGCCAGGCCGGCGCCGGACGCTCGGCACTGCGCGCGGCGCGCCGCGACGCCTCCGCCAGGACCCCGAGCGCGATGCTCTCGATGGCCAGCCGCGAGACCTCATCGCGCAGCCGGAACTCGTCGTACAACCGATGTGCGAGATGAAGAATGAACCCCTTGCGAAACGCCGAGGAGTGCGCGACGACGGGCGCGTGCTCGCGCGCGCGATCCAGCCACGCCGGCTCGAGGTCCACGACCAGGCAGGTCGCGCCGGTGCTGGACACGAGGTAGGCATGCGGCTCGTCGGGACGGCGGAACAGCAACGACGAGGGACCATAGGTGTTCGTGTCGTCGCCACGGATTTCGGTGAGCGATCCGGCGAGCACCAGCACGAACCGCGCGTGCCCATGGACGTGGCGAGGAATCGGTTGTCCCGCCGCGTACTCCACCTCGGCGAGCACGAGCCCACCGACACGGCGCCATCTCAGAATGACGCCGTGTGTGAAGTTTTTCGGGGGTAACACGCCCCGTATGTTAATGCGGCTTCACGGAAACTTGAACGGCCTTGCGATATTTCACCGGCATGCCGTCGAGCATCGCCGGGCGGTAGCGCCAGCTCTTGGCCGCCGCGATCGCGAGGGAGTCGTACTGCCGGGTGACCGATTGCGTCATCGTCGCGGTCTGGACCACACCGTTTTCATCGATGATGACGTCGATCATGCCCTGTCGCGGGATCACGAGCTGGCCGGGATACGGCGGCAGCTCCTGGCGAATCACGATCGGCGGCACGACCGCCTGATCATTCGCGGTGTAGACCCGCGGAGCGGCGGGCACGGGTGGAGGCGCCGGAGCCGGTTCTGGCGCCGGGGCCGGTGGCGGCGGCGGTGGCGCGGCAGCGGCGGCGGTCGCGAGATCGCGGAATCCCGATGCCAGCGTGCGCAGATCCGACAGCGGCGGTTTCGCAGCCACGGGCTCGACGTCCGGATCGGTCATCATCACCAGCATCTGCGTGAACGTCGACGCCGCGTCCGAGAACTCTTTTCGATCGAAGGCGCTCTTCGCCGACGTGTACTTCTGCTGGATGATCACCGGCAGGACGCGGCGGCGCACGTCAGTGAAGGTCGCGCGCACGCGCGGCGAGACGTCGGCAGCGGGACGAAACGACGGGTCGCCGGCAATCACCGCTTCGATCGCACGCTCCGCTTCCGCGTTACGACCGAGGGCCAGCAGGCACAGCGCGCGGTACTGCGCGACGGCACGCGTGACTTCGAGCGGCTGGTTCGACTGCGGCAGGCGGTTCAACACGGCGAGCGCGTCTTCGTACGCCGCCGAGGCGTAGAGATCCCGGGCCGCCGCGAGCGTATCTTCGCCCGGCGCGAGTACGGTCACCGCGAGCAGGACAGCAAGTAATGACGTCATGGCTTCTTCACGTCCTTCCGAAGATCGACGCTCAGGCGCACCGGCGCCGTCAGTGAAACCGTGATGGCGTTGTGCTGCTCACCCAACTCAGGATGACGGAAGACGACGTCGTGCTGGCCGATCGGCAATGACAGGTTGCCGAGCGGCGTCTCGCCCGCTTTTTCGCCGTCGATCCAGACTTCGGCCCACGGCTGCGCGTTGAGCGAGACGCTTCCCTTCGGCCACTCGACTTTGATTGGCGCGGCCTTGCCCGCTGTGACCTGGACGATGGTCGACGCACGGTAGCCGAGCGCCTCGTTCACGAGCTGGATCTCGTGGCGGCCGGCTGGCACGATGACGCGGTCGCTCTTGCTGGTCCCGAGCAGCTTTCCCTTCTCGAAGAACTGCACTTCGGCGGGTACTGCCAGCGAAATCCATCCCGTGAGCGTCGACCCTTCGCCCGCGGTGATCGTGAGCGGCACGACCAGCGACGCGGTCGTCGCCGCCTGGACGGTGACGCCGTGCCTGATCGTCCCGAAATCGCCTTCGAGCGTGACGGCATGATCGCCGGGCGTGAGGTTCTCCACGAGCACAGGCGACTTGCCGCGCGGGACGCCATCAACCGACACCTGCGCGCCCGCCGGTTCGGTGCGCACCTGCAGCGATCCGGGGGCCGTCGCCGCGGTCGGCAACTCGATGTACTGCGACGTCTGCGTGCCGGCATTGATGGTGATCGGCAGCGTGCGAGGTTCACCGGCGCCGTGCAGTTCGACGATGTGCGGCCCGGCACTCAACGTCAGCGTCAGCGGCGTCGCGCCATGCTCGACGTTGTCGACGAAGACTTTTGCGCCCGGTGGATTGCTCGCCACGGTCAATCCGCCGGTCGTCGGCACGACGACCTTCGGCGCCGCGACGTATCGCCGCGCGCCGTAGATCCCACCCCCGGCAAGCACGAGCAGCACCGCCGCCGCCACCGCCAGACGGATCTGCGAGTGCGGCGGTTTTGATGTCTCGATGGCGCTCCAGTCGTCGCCGTCGGTCGACGTCATCATGTCGTGCGGACCCAGCGACCCGGCGAGCGGAACGATCAGTTCCTGCGTCGGCTCGGCCACCACGCTCGCGACGACGGAAGGCCTCACGAACTCAATCGCCGTCGGTTCGGCGACGATCGCGATCGCCTTCGGTTCAGGCACGACCACGATCGCCTTCGGTTCCGGCACGACCGCGATCGGTTCGAGGGCGACCGCGCCGGGCGTCGGTTCGGCGATGATTTCGACGTGTCGCGGCTCGAGTGCCCACTCGGCCGACGGCGGCTCAGGCGCTGGCGCCGACGTCTTCGCTTCGGCGATTCTCGTCTCCGCTTTCGGCGCCGTGGTGTACGGCTCCCAGACGTCGACGGGGCTTTCGACGACGGGCGCGGGCGTGGTGGCGGTCACATCGCCGTAGTCGCCGTCCTCTTCGCCGTCGAGCACGCGGTCGAGATCCACGCGCGCGTCGAGCGCCGACTGGAACGAGTGCCGCGGATCGAGCTGCAGCGCGCGGGCGAGCCAGGCGCGCAGTCCGGTCGGCAGCGGCTCGAACCCGCCGCGGCCGGAAATCGCCTGCGCGGACGCCAGCACGTCGCCGAGCCTCGCCGGCGTCTCTTCGTCGGTGAGCAGGCGGCCCAGGATCAGCGACAGGGCGGCCACGCCAATCTGCATGACGTCGGCGCGATGATCGAAGCGCGGCTCACCGGAGGTGGGCGGCAGCGCGACGCGCAGCTCTTTCCAATAGCGTTCGGGCGAGTAGTGCAGCTGTTCGAGCGCTGCGCCGAGGACGTACTCGACAATGATGACCCGCGCGTTCGACGTGACGACGAGCCGCTCCGGACCGATCGCGCCGTGCGCGACGTCGGGCGCGTTCTCGTGCAGCATGGCAATCGCCGACACGAACTGGCGAATCAGGTGCAGCGCCGCGTTGATGTCGATGGTCACCGGACGGCGATCCGCCGGGGTCAGCAGCTGTGACAGGCGCACGCCGCGCGTCATGTCCGACACGACGGCGAGGGTGGCGCCGGGATCGTTCAGCCGATCGATGCTGCGGACGCGGCCGAAGTAGGTGTGGCGGAAATTGGCGAGGCGGCCGGCGCGCTCACGCAGCGCGAACTCGAACGACGGAATCGACGTCAGCTGCCGCCGCAGACACAACAGCTCGACCGTGTCGCCGCCCTTCCCATCGATGCGGCGGCGCTCGCCGAGACCGTCATGGAAGTTGTGCGGTGCCGGCACGGCGGCGGTAGCGTGAGCCGGATCCATATTCACAGTCTCCGTTTAGTAGATCTGCGCAATGCGGAAACTGTGCCGTGTGCGACCAAACCTGTATGCCGGGCAAGAGCGTGCAGGGATGGCGCGCGAACGTGCACACGCGCCATGCAGCGCACGAGCCCTCTTACATGACCGGTTGATCTTGGCGATTTCTGTGATCGGCAGACCGGCGGGTGGCATCGACCCGCCAGTTTTTCTATTGCGAGTTCTTTATTGCGAGCTGCGATTGTCGGGGGTGCGGAGCTCGTACCCCTGTGGCGGTTCCGCGCCGAGCAGATAGCGGACGAAGTAGTCCCAGCGCCGCCGGATCATGTACGGCTCGTTCCCGAACCCGTGGCCGCGATTGGGCAGCATCAGCAGATCGAAATCCTTGTTCGCCTTGATCAGCTCGTTGACGACGAGCAGCGTGTTGTAGGGCGGCACGTTGGTGTCGAGCGTGCCGTGCGCGAGCAGCAGCTTCCCTTTCAGGTTCTTCGCGACGAGCTGATTCGCCTGGTTGTCGTAGTTGGTCGTTCCGTCAGGTCTGGACTGCAGAAGCCCCTGCCACTTCTCCGCCCAGTCGTCTTCGTAGCTGCGGTTGTCGTGATTGCCCGCTTCGGAGATGCCGACCTTGAAGAAATCGGGATGGCGGAACATCGCGCTCGCCGTCGCATAGCCGCCGCCTGAATGACCGTAGATGCCGGCGCGATCGATGTCGATCCACGGATAGCGTTCGGCGAGCTGCTTCATGCCGGTGACCTGATCCGGCAGCGTGTTGTCTCCCATATCGCCGTAGTACGCCTCGTGAAACGTCTTCGATCGCCACGGCGTCCCCATGCCGTCGATCTCGACGACGACGAAGCCGAGCTCCGCCAGCGCCTGAGCATCGCCGCGCGCCGGCGAGAACTGACGGCCGCCGACGCTGCCGGTCTGAGGACCCGGGTAAATATGGTTGACGATCGGATATTTCTTCGTCGGATCGAGAGTCGTCGGCTTGTAGAGAAGGCCGTAGAGATCCGTGGATCCGTCGCGCGCCTTGACGGTGATCGGCTGCGGCGGCTGCCAGCCGGTCGCGAGGAGTCTCGAGAGGTCCGCCTTCTCGAGCGTCATGATCGTCTTGCCATCCGCGTCGCGGAGCAGCGTCACCGGCGGCGTGTCCGGCGTCGAATAGGTGTCGACGAAGAAGCGTCCCGACGACGAGAGCGAAATGTTGTGGTCGGCGTTTTCCGGCGTGAGCAGCTCGACGCGCTTGCCGTCGAACGCGGTCCGATAGAAGTGACGGAAATACGGGTCGCGCCCGCGCTCGCGGCCGACGCCGACGAAGTACAGCATGCGGTTCTTCTCGTCGACGCGCAGCAGCTGCGTGACGTTGCCCTCCCCGCTCGTGATCTGGTTCTTCAGCTTCCCGCTCTGCAGGTCGTAGAGATAGAGGTGGCCCCAGTTGTCGCGCTCCGAGAACCAGATGATCTCGTTCGAGGCGGGCAGGTACTTCCAGTTCACCTTGCCGTTGCCGGATTCGAAGAACGTCGAGACGCGCTCCTCCATCACGTTGCGGACGGCGCCGGTCGAGGTGTCCGCAATCCTGAGCTGCTCGTAGGTGTGGTCCCGCGAGGTCGAGACGAACGCCAGCCGCGAGTCGTGACTGCCGGAGTTGCCAGCCGCGCCCCACTGCACGTCCGCCCACTCGCCGCCGCACCACACATCGTCGCACAGCGTGGAGCGATGCTGATCCGGCTCCATCTGGAGCCGCGTCATCTTCCGGCTGTCGACATCGATGACGAGGCGGTGGATCATCGTGACGACCTTGTCGCCGGGAAGCGGGTACTTCCATGCCTGCAGCGTCGGATGACCGACCTTCGTGTCGACGAGATACATCTCGCCGACCTCGCGCTGATCCTGCTGGAAGGTGGCGATCTTCTTCGAGTCGGGCGACCAGACGAGAATCGCGCGATCGCTCTTCGTCCAGCCGGCGTTGTCCGTCGCGTAGCCGAAATCCTTCACGCCGTCGGTGGTGAGCGCGGTTTCCTTGCCGCTCGCGAGATCGCGAACCCACAGATTCCAGTCGCGCACGAACGCGGTGCGCGTGCCGTCGGGCGACGGCACGTCGCGACGCTGCGAGCCGCGGCCGCCGCCGCTCTCGTTCTCACGGCGTTCGCAGTCCGGCAGCGTGCACTTGGCGCGCGTCGCCTGCGCCGCGTCGACGAGAATCGCCTCCTCGCCCTGCTCGGTCATCGTGCGATACCAGACGCGATCGGCGTTCTCACCGGTTAACCACGTCGCGCGACCGGCGCTGTGCAGCACCAGCGGCGTCGTGTTGTAGGTCATGAAGCGTTCGGCGCGCGCGTAGTCCGAGGCCGTGAGCGCGCGCGGCGCCTGTGCGGCGAGTGTCGTGGAAAGAAGAAGGGCGAGTGCGAGCGCATGACGCATATGCGCTCGCATTATATCGTCGCCTTGTTTACTGGACGCGCTGGAGCTGACCGCGCACCACGCCGCCCGGATTCAACGTCGAGTGGGCGTTGAAGTAGAAGCCCGCCGGGTTGTTGACGATCTGCGTGACGAGATCGACCGGCGAGACCGGGATGTTCGATTTCGTGAACGATCCGCTGCCACTGGCGAGAACGACTTCGCCCGCCGCCAGCGTTGTGCTGACGACGATCGCGCCGTTGGTTCCCGCCGGCGCCTGGTGAATGTGCGCGATGTTGATCGGCGTGTTCGGCGGGAATCCGGTCAAGTTGACGACGAAGGTCGCTGTCGCCGCGGTGACGTTGTTCGACGCGTCGCGAGTGACATTGAACGTGATCGTCGCGTTGCCGCTGGCGCCCGCTTCCGCGTTGCTAATCGGCGGGTTCTCATTGGACGTCCGCAGATCGGCGGTGAACGTCGGAACCGTCTGAGTGGGCGAGCTGGGAGTGTCGCTGCCGCAACCGGTCGCAAGCAACGCGAAAGCGATCGTCATGACGGCTGCATACTTCATAGTCTGAGGCTCCTTTACAAGAACTTCGCTTCACCAAACCGAAACGATACTCGAACCCGGCGGCCGCGCCCACATCGATTCGGGAAAACAATCAGCCGAGTCGAGTCGCGCATCCGTCAAAGTGGATCGGTCGACGGGCGGTGATCGGATTCGTCGAGCAAGGTCGGGACCAACTCCAACTCGTTGCAATCGTGGGCTGAGGCCGCGCGCCTGATTACCCGGATCGTAAAGCCTTACCTTCGGCGTCGATCGCACGAAACTATGCGATCTCGTCGAAGCTGTGCACGAAGCGGAGGCCTTCGGAGATTTGTTGCGGCGCGTTGCCGGGCCGAACGCACAACGTCACCTGACACCCGGCGTTCCGGGCCGCATCGATCTCCGCGGTGACGTCCGACACGAACAGCATCTCAGGCGGCGAGCAGCCGAGCGCGCCGGCGATTCGGCGATAGCTGTCTTCGAATGTCTTGGCGCCGGAGGACGTGTCGAAGAATCCCGTCAGAAGCGGCGTCAGATCGCCGAAGCTTGTCGTGCTGAACAGGAGACGCTGTGCGAGCACGCTGCCCGACGAATAGATCGCGATTTTGATGCCCGCCTCATGCCACCGCGCCAGCGCGCGCGGCACGTCCGGAAACACCATTCCCTTCAGCGAACCGTCGCGATATCCGCGCTGCCACACCAGTCCTTGCAGCGCTTTCAGACCGGGCGACTTGCGATCGCGATCCATCAGCCACTCGACGTACTTCGCGAGCGAATCGATCGAGTCGTCCGGCGCGGCGGCCGCGTCGCGCAGCCGCTCCTCCTTCAACAAATTGATCGCGTCGGGGTCGGGAACCTCGCCGAGGTACTCCCGCAGGTGGGCGCGCGCGTACGGAAAGAGCACGTCGTACACGAACGCAATCGGGGTGGTCGTGCCTTCGATGTCCAGGACGATCGCCCGTACAGTCAAACGTTGCGCGAAGACGTCAGACGCGCGACGCCGGCGCGAAGTAGGCGGGGCCGAAACAGACCGGCTGGAACCCGCGGTCCACGCCGCTGTGCGTGTAGTGAGGTGTCCAGCCCGACGTGGCCTGGAACAGCCGAATGGCGCGGATGCGTCGATCGGCGCACAGATCGAACCAGTGATGCGTTCCCTTCGGCACGCGGATCAAATCGCCGGCTTCCACCTCGATGGCGAAAACGGGACCGTCGGGCGGATGGATGTGGAACAGTCCGCGTCCTTCGACGATGAGCCGCACTTCGTCCTCGTCGTGCCAGTGCTCGCTGTTGAATTTCGCGAGCATCCCTTCCAGACCTGGCGTCGCGGAGGTGACGTCAATCACGTCGGCCGTGACGTAGCCGCCGGCGGCTTTGAGCTCGTCGATCTTCGGCGCATAGGCGGCGAGCACGTCCTCAGCCGGCGCAGACGCTGGGACCTGCGGACCTGACGTGCGCTCGTAGGCGATGCCACGCTCGGCCAGATAGGCGGCAATCGCATCCGGATCCGAGAGCGTGCGATGGTCGGCGGGAATCTTCAGTAGCGCCATGACGTCCCTCCCACCGCCGACGCGCGGCCGACGGTCTCGAGGAGAAACTCCAGGATCTCGACGTGGCGTTCGGCATCCGCCAGTGTGTCGCCCCACGTGTAGAGCCCGTGCCGCCGCAACAGAAAGGCGTGCGATTCCGGATGCTTGTCGAGCGTATCCATGACCCGCCATGCGAGCCGCGACATGTCCTGATCGTTGTCGAGAATCGGAATCCACTCGCGATGCTCGTGTGTCTTCACGCCGGCGAGGCCTTTGAGCATCTCGTATCCTTCAATCGCGATGCCGCCCGACGCCGAACCGGCGTCCGACAGCAGCGTGCTCCACACCGAGTGCGTGTGCAGGACGGCGCCGGCGTGCCGGCGTCGCGCGATCGCGATGTGCAGGAGCGCTTCGGCCGAGGGCGTGCCGGGCGTATCGCACACGCTGCGGCCCTGATCGTTGCAGTACAGGATGTGCGAGGGCCGCAGATCGCCTTTGGAAACCGCGCTCGCGGTGATGGCCAGCTCGAAGGGATCGAGCGAGAGCACGGCGCTGAAGTTGCCGCTCGTGCCGAGCGCCCATCCGCGCGCGTAGAGGCGCCGGCCGATCTCACAGATCGTCGTCACGTCGTCGTGGGTTGGAGTCTGGGTCGGTATCATGGCCGTTGATAAACGATTTTGCCACCAACCATCGTCATCGCCACCGCCATCTGCTCAATGTTTTTCGGCGGGCACGTCAGGATGTCTTCGGGCAGGACCACGAGATCGGCCAGCTTGCCCGGCTCGATCGACCCTTTTAGGTGCTCCTCGAACGTCAAATACGCGTTGTTGACGGTTTCGATCTGAAGAGCTTCCTTCCGGTTGACTTTCTGATCCGCGCCGAGCACGCCGCCGCTGATCGTATCGCGCGTGACGAAATGATAGATGACCCAGAGCGGCGGATACGGCACCACCGCCGAGTCCGTTCCGCCGGCCACGACGAACCCCTGATCCAGGTATGCCCGCACCGGCGTCGTCCAGGCGGCGCGCTTCGCGCCCCAGTAGCTCACGAGGCTCGGACCCGCGAGATACAGATGGTTCTGGGCGGAAATGACCAGCTGCAGCGCTTTCATCCGCGGAAACTGGTCCGGCTGCGGAATGAACCCGTGCTCGATCGTCCATCGCCTGCCGGCAATCGATCGGTCGGCGTTTGCCGCTTCGTAGGCGGTGAGGACTTCATCGATCGCCGCGTCGCCGACCGCGTGTGTCGCGACGCGCCAGCCGAGAC
>DAIUKO010000045.1:0-33005 GCA_036848175.1 Vicinamibacterales bacterium
CCGGACTGCGCGGCCAGGGCGTGACGGCGTTCCTCGTGCCGATGGACACGCCCGGCATCACGCGGACGGCGCGCGCCGATTCGCTCGGCGTGCGCGGACTCGGCTGCATGGATCTCGATCTCGACATCGCCGTCGCCGACGACGACGTCCTCGGCGCTGTCGATCAGGGATTCCGGCTGGCGATGTGGGCGCTGCAGGGCGGCCGCGTCGCGATTGCCGCGCAGGCGCTCGGCATCGGCGAAGCGGCGCTCGAAGAAGCGATCGTGTACGCGAAGCAGCGCGAGCAGTTCGGCCAGCCGATTGCGAACTACCAGGCGATTCAATGGATGCTCGCCGACATGGCCACGGAGCTCGAGGCGGCGCGGATGCTGACGCTGAAGGCGGCGGCCGCGAAGGATCGTCAGGAGAAGAGCGCCGTCGAGGCGTCGATGGCGAAGCTCGCGGCGTCGGAGGCTGCGCACAAAGCGGCCGACAAAGCGATGCAGGTTCTTGCGTCGGCCGGGTACCGCCGCGGTTCGGTCGTCGAGCGCCTCTTCCGCGACGTGCGCGCCACCGAAATTTACCAGGGCACGTCCGAAGCGCAGCGTATGATTATCGCCGCCAACGTACTGGCTAACGCGTGACATGGGTGAGTTGGTGACTTAAATCAAAATTCATTCACCTACCACCAATTCACCAACTCACAAATTTCCGACTGGGGGTTGCGATGCCGAAACTGAACCGCCGCGACTTCGTTCGGACGACCACGGCCGCAGGCGTTGCGGCCGCCACGGCTGCCAAGCCCCTCTTCGGGCAAGCGCCGACCATGATGACGCCGAAGAGCGTCAAGCCCTGCGTCGTCGCTTCGTCGAACGGCAATCGATCGAAGGACGCCGACGGCGTCACCTGCGTGGCGAAGGCGTTCAAGATGATGAGCGAAGGCGCCGACGTGCTCGACGCGCTCGTCGCCGGCGTGTCGATCGTCGAGCTGGATCCGAATCAGAGCGGCGTCGGCTGGAGCGGGCTGCCGAACGCGGACGGCGTCGTGCAGCTCGACGCCTCGTGCATGCACGGACCGAAGAAGCGCGCCGGCGCCGTCGCCGCGATCGAGGGCGTCCGCGCGCCGGCGCGTGTCGCGCAACTCGTCGCCGAGGAAACCGACCATCATCTGCTCGTCGGCAAGGGCGCGCAGGATTTCGCGCGCGCCATGGGGATCAAGATCGAGGAAGGGCTGATCAATGAAAACGCGCGCAAGCAGTGGCTCGAATGGAAGCGGCGCACCGATCCGCTCCACTATCTCGATCCGAAGAAGCGCGCGCAGGCGTGGTACGACGCCGGCATCCAGATGGTGCGCGAAGGGCTCATCGACGGCGAGCACTTCTGGGGGACCATCAATTGCGACGGCGTCAATGCGAAGGGGGAGATCTGCGGCGTGACGACGACCAGCGGTCTGGCGTGGAAGATTGCCGGGCGCGCCGGCGACTCGCCGATTCTCGGCGCGGGCCTCTATGTCGACGGCGACGTCGGCGCCGCCGGATCGACCGGCCGCGGCGAGGCCAACCTCTACAACCTCAGCTCGTTCCTGATCGTCGAGGAGATGCGCCGCGGCGCGCATCCCAAGGACGCGGCGATGACGGCGTTGACGCGTGTCGCGAAGAACACGATCGAGAAGCGGCTGTTGAATGCGAAGGGCCAGCCGAATTTCGGTCTGAACTTCTACGTGCTGAACGCCAAAGGCGAGTACGCCGGCGCCGCCCTGTATGAAGGCACCTACGCCGTCTGCACCGAGAACGGTCCACAGACGTTGCCGGTGGAACCGCTGTATCAGGGTCGTCCGACGGACTAATCAACCATGCCCAATACACTGAATCGCCGCACGTTCGTGAAGACGACCACGGCCGCTGTGACGGCGGCCGCGATGCCCAGGACCGTGTTCGGTCAAGCACCGGCCGTGATGACGAAGGGCGTCAAGCCGCTCGTCATCGCGTCGAGCAATGGACACAAGTTCAAGAACGGCGGCACGCAGACGTGCGTCGAGAAGGCGTTCTCGATGATCACCAGCGGGTCCGACGTGCTCGACGCCTTGATCGCCGGCGTCAACATCGTCGAGCTCGATCCGCTCGACGACAGCGTCGGCTACGGCGGGCTGCCGAACGCCAACGGCATCGTGCAGCTCGATTCCTGTTGCATGCACGGGCCGACGAGGCGCGCCGGCGGCGTCGCCGAGATCGAGGGCGTGCGGACGCCGTCGAAGGTCGCGCAGCTGGTGATGAACGAGACCGATCATCATCTCCTGGTCGGCAAGGGCGCGCAGGATTTCGCACGCGGCATGGGCTTCACCATCGAAGACGATCTCAACACGGAGAACTCGCGCAAGAAGTGGCTGGAGTGGAGGCGCCGGACCGACCCGCTGCACTATCTGTCGCCGAAGGAGCGCCAGAGCGCGTATCACACGGTGGCGATGGACATGATCGCCGAAGGCTGGATCGATCGCGACCACTACTACGGAACGATCAACTGCGACGGCATCAATGCCAAGGGGGAGATCTGCGGCGTGACGACGACGAGCGGCTTGTCGTGGAAGATTCCAGGACGCGCCGGCGACTCGCCGATCCTCGGGGCCGGTCTCTACGTCGACAACGAGGTCGGCGCGGCGGGGTCGACCGGCCGCGGCGAAGCGAACCTGTTCAACCTCTGTTCGTTCCTCATCGTCGAGGAGATGCGCCGCGGTGCGCATCCAAAGGACGCCGCGCTGACCGCGCTCAAACGCGTCGCGAAGAACACGGTCGAGAAGCGTCTGTTGAACTCGAGAGGCCGGCCCAATTTCGGTTTGAACTTCTACGTGCTGAACGCCAAAGGCGAGCACGCAGGCGTCGCGATGTACGAATCGACGTACTGCTTCTGCAACGAGAACGGCGGCCAGGTGGTCAAGACCGACGCGCTGTTCGAGGGTCAGGCAACGGACTAACCGCCAGGTGCGATGCCTTTGGTCTTGAACGCGCCCGCCGCGAACTTGTCGGACTGACCCTTCGGGATCGACAGCGACTTCCATGTCCCCGAGGCGAGGTGGCGGGCGACGTAGACGATCTGGCCGACGTGGTAGGCCGTGTGCGTGGCGGATCGGCTCAGCGCTTCCGGCACGAGAAACGCTTCGCCGCGAATCGTGATCGTGCGATCGAGGTCCTTGGGCGTGAGCGCCTCGATCGATCCGAGGGCGATCGCCCACGCGTCATCCCATCGCCTCAGCAGATCGACACGCGACAACGCCTCGGGCATCTCGAACTCGCCGTCTCGATGGCGATCCGGCTTCTCGCCGTCGCTCGTCAGAAAGTCCTGGAAGCGCGATCGCAGGTTGCCGGCGACATGTTTCAGGATCACCGCGATGCTGTTCGAATCGGGATCGATCTGCGTATGCAGCGCCGCGTCAGTCGATACCTGCGCGACCGCCTTGTCGGCGAGCGCCTTGTAGTTCTTGAAGGTCCTGACGACGTCGCGAAGGTAGGCGTCGTTATCCAAGGATTTGCTTCGCAATCGTCTGGAGCTGCAGGTTCGACGTGCCCTCGTAGATCTGTCCGATCTTCGCGTCGCGGTACAGCTTCTCGACCGGATAGTCCTTGACGAAGCCGTAGCCGCCGAACAGGTTGACCGCGAGCGAGGTGACGCGCTCGGCGACCTCCGACGAGAAAATCTTGCACATCGCCGCTTCGGTCAGGAACGGCTGGCCGGCGTCGCGCAGGCGTGCGGCGTTGTAGACCATCAGCCGCGCCGCCTCGACCTCGGTCGCCGCGCGCGCGAGCTGATGCTGCACCGCCTGGAATTCCGCGATCGTCTTGCCGAACTGTTTTCGTTCCTTCGTGTAGGTGATGGCGTGATCGAGCGCACCATGCGCGCACCCGATCATCTGCGCGCCGATGCCGATGCGTCCCTCGTTGAGCGTCTCGATGGCGACCTTGTAGCCTTTGCCGACCTCGCCCAGCACGTTCGCGCGCGGCACGCGGCACTCCTCGAAGAGGAGCTCGCAGGTGCTGCTCGCGCGGATGCCGAGCTTGTCTTCTTTCTTGCCGACGGTGAATCCGTCGAACCCGCGCTCGACCAGAAACGACGTGATGCCGCGATAGCCTGCCTCGGGATTGACATTGGCGAAGACGATGAAGAGATCGGCCTCGTTGCCGTTGGTGATCCAGAGCTTGCGGCCGGTGATCGCATATCCGTCGCCGCGCTCCGTTGCACGCGTCGCCATCGCGAACGCGTCGCTGCCGGAGCCGGCCTCGGACAACGCGTACGCGCCGACCGTGTTCGACGCCAGCTTCGGCAGGTAGCGCCGCTTGATGTCGTCGCTGCCCCAGCGGAGGATGGCGTTGACGACGAGCGTGTTCTGCACGTCGACGAGGACGCCAATCGACGGGTCCACACTGGACACCGCCTCCACGGCGAGGACGGAGTGGAAGAAGCTCGCACCGGCGCCGCCAAAGCTCTCGGGGATCTCGATGCCCATCACGCCGAGATCGAACAGCTTGTCGATGAGCTCGCGCGGGATTTTGGCGTGCTCGTCCATGTCGCGCACGAGCGGGCGGATTTCGCGATCGGCGAACTCCTCGACGCTGTCGCGGAACAGCCGTTCGTCTTCCGCCAGCGCGGTGAGCGGTGAGGCGGACGATTCCGTTTTTGTCGTCACAGTCGATGCTCCGGGGGCGATGTTATCACCCGTGTCCTGCCGCGGCCGCTGCGGCTGACCCGGTCGCCGTCTGCGCACTTCTTGATGCCCATGTTCGTCCAACCCGTCTAAGATTAGAGGTATGGCCCGCTCTTTTCGAACGATCACGGCCGCCGCCGCAGTCCTGGCGTTCGTCGGCCTCACCGGCGACGCCCAACAACAGACGCAGACGCAAACACAGCCCGCGCAGCAGGGGCAGCAGCAACCGGCGCAGCCACAGCCGGGGCAGCAGCCGCCGGCCGATCAACAGCAGCCGGTCTTCCGTTCGGGCATCAACTTCGTCCGCGTCGACGTCATCATTACCGACAAGAACGGTAATCAGGTCGCCGATCTCAAGGAGACCGACTTCGACGTCACCGAAGACGGCAAGCCGCAGAAGATCGAAACCTTCAAGCTCGTGAAGCTCGACGGCGGCCGCACCGAGGCCATCAAGGAGCCGCCGAAGCAGATCCGCAGCGACTACGACGAGGAATCGGAAGCGGCGCGAGACGACGTCCGTCTCTTCTGCATCTTCTTCGACGACTATCACGTCCGCCGCGGCGCGAGCATGTCGGTCCGCAATCCGATCACGAAGTTCGTCGATACGCAGATCGGACCGTCCGACATGGTGGGCATCATGTACCCGCTCGAATCGACGGCATCGGTCCGCATGACGCGGAACCACGACGCCGTCATGCGCGCCGTCCAGCAGTTCCAGGGCCGCAAGTACGACTACACGCCGCGCAACCAGTACGAGGAGAAGTACGCGTACTACCCGACCGAAGTCGTCGAGAAGATTCGCAATCAGGTGTCGCTCTCGGCGATCAAATCGCTCATCGTCCACATGGGCTCGTTGAAGGAGGGCCGTAAGGCGCTGCTGCTGGTCAGCGAGGGATACACCAACGCGCTGCCGCCGCAGATGCGGAACGCGGACGCGACGAGGCCCGGCTCTGGCAATCCGAACGCCTTCAACCCGATGGCCGGCGTGAACGATCCCAACGAGGATCGTTACCAGTTCTTCTCGAACCTCGACCTCGACAGCGATCTGCGCGAGGTCTACGACACAGCCAATCGCAACAACGTTGCGATCTACGCCATCGACCCGCGCGGGCTGCCCGGGTTCGAGTTCGACATCAACGAAGGCGTGAACATCCAGACCGACTCGACCTATCTCCGCTCGACGATGGACACGCTGCGGGTGCTCGCCGACAACACCGACGGCCGCGCGATCGTGAACCGCAACGACCTCGACGTCGGCATGAAGCAGATCACGAGCGACAGCAGCGCCTACTATCTGATCGGCTACAACTCGGCGCAGGCGCCGGCCGACGGCAAGTTCCACGAAATCAAGGTGCGCGTGAAGCGGCCCGGGGTGCAGGTCCGCGCGCGCAAAGGGTACTGGGCGCTCAACGCGGAGCAGGCGGCGCGGGCAATGCAACCGCCGAAGCCGGCCACGCCGAAGGCCGTGGACGAAGCGCTGGCCTCGGTGAACCGGCCGTCGCGCGCCGCCGTGGTGCGAACGTGGATCGGAACGTCGCGCGGCGAGAACGGCAAGACGCGCGTGACGTTTGTCTGGGAGCCGATTCCGCGAACCCCCGGAGAGTCGGCGGCAAGCCGCGCCGGCGATCCGGTGCGCGTGTCGTTGATGGCGATCGCGCCCGATGGCTCGCCGATGTTCCGCGGCCGGGTGCCGGACATGGCGGTGGCATCGGCTTCGCCGACCGGCGTCGCGGCGGCCGGACAGAGCGCGGCCCCTTCGTCGACGAAGGGAGCATCGCGCGTCTCCTTCGACGTCGCGCCAGGCAAAGTGCAGTTGCGCGTTTCAGTCGAGGGCACGAGCTCCCAGGTGCTCGACTCAGAGGTCCGCGAGATCACGGTGCCCGATCTCACATCCGCGTCGACGCTCCTCGGCACGCCCGCGCTGTTCCGCGCGCGCACAATTCCGGAATTCAACCGCCTCAAGGCCGATCCCGATGCGGTCCCGACGGCGGTGCGCGAGTTCACCCGGACGGATCGTCTCCTCGTCCGCGCGCCGGCCTACGGTCCCGCGGGCACCGCGCCGGCGTTGAGCGTGCACGTGCTCAATCGCGCGGGCCAGCCGATGAACGAGTTGACGACGGCGCCATCGCCGACGCCGAACCAGACGCAGATCGAGTTGCCGCTGGCCAGCTTCCCTCCAGGCGAGTACGTCCTCGAGATCAAAGCCACTGGCGAGGGCGGCGAGGCCAAGGAACTCGTCGGGTTCCGCGTGGCGGGTTGAGATGCGTGCCGTTCTCGTGGCGGTCACGGCGGTCGCAGTCGCCGCCGTGGGCAGCCCTAAAGGGCTGCGCTACGAGCGCGGCGTAAGGGGCCTCGTGACCGCGGTCGCGCAGGCCTTCAGCCCTGCTATCGCGTTCGCGCAGCCGGCGGTCACCGATTCTCCCACTCACGTCGTCCGCATCGATGCGATCGCGGTCGATGGCCGCGGCCGTCTCGTCGAAGATCTCAAGCCGGCCGATTTCGAGCTGCGTGAGGATTCGACGCCGCGGCCGCTCGAGAGCGCTCAGTTCGTCCGCGCCGCCGGCGGGCGGCGATTCGCGATTTTTCTCGACGAGTACCACGTCGGTGCCGGCCCCGCCAGCGATCGCGTTCGCACGACGCTGACCCGTTTCGTCGACGCGTTGGATCCGAACGATCTGCTGGTCGTCATGAAGCCGCTCGATTCGCTGTTCGCGATTCGGCTGACCGACGATCGCGAGACGGCGCGCCGCGCCATTGCCGGCTTCGAAGGACGCAAGGGCGACTATGAGCCGCGCAACGCCTACGAGCGCAACTACATTGCCGGCACCCCGGCGCGCATCGAAGCTGCGCGTTCACAAGTAGCCCTGTCCGCGATGAACGCGCTGGCGATCCAGCTCGGCACCGACGCCGACGGCCCCTTCGACTCCACGCGGGGCAGGTCGCTCGATTCCGCCCAGGGCAGGCGGAAGACTCTTATCGTCGTCAGCGAAGGCGTGGCGCGATCAGAGCGGCGGCGCGGACAGGATTTGCCGACGCTCGAGAGCGTCATTCGATCAGCGAATCGATCGACGGTGGCGATCTACCCGGTCGATCCGCGTGAAGCGCCGGAGGAAGCGACTGACGCGGCGCGCATGCTCGCCGCCGAGACCGATGGTCGCACCATCGCCGGCGATCTCGATGCCGGTCTGCGCCGCGTCACCGCCGACGCAAGCGCGTACTACGTCCTGACCTATCGCGCCGCGCATGCAGAAGACGGCAAGTTCCACGACGTCCAGGTTCGCGTCACGCGCGCGAACGTGACGCTGCGCGCGCGAAAAGGATACTGGGCGCCGTCGCCGGACGATGCGCTGCGAGCGGCGGTGCTCGACCGCCTGAACAACCCGCCAAAACCGGGGCCGGTCGAACCGATGCGCCACGCCAGCCCGCTGATTCGGCCGTGGGTTGGCGTCGCCAAAGGGGAGGGCGGCAACATGCGCGTGACGATCGTCTGGGAACCGGCCGCACGCGTCCCCGGCGATCGCACTCGGCGTTTCCCGTCGCGCGTTCAGCTGACGGTCAACGCGGCCGATGGCCGCGTGCTGTTCCAGGGTCCGCTTCAGCCGACCGGTCCGGCGGCGATGGAGGAGGAGGGCGTGACGCCGTCGCGCGCGGTCTTCGACGCGGCGCCGGGCCGATTGCGGCTCACGATGTCAATCCAGGACATGACCACGCAGGTGCTCGACTCCGACGTTCGCGATTTCACCGTCCCCGACTTTCGCAAGCCGGTCACGATCGGCACGCCCGAGATCCTGCGGGCGCGCAACGCGCGAGAATTTCGCCGCATCGACGCCGACGCCGGTGTGCCCGTCGCGGCGCGCGAGTTCAGCCGCGCCGAGCGCCTGCTGATCCGGTTTCCCGCCTACGGTCCCGTCGACGCGGCGCCGTCGCTCACCGCCAAACTGCTCAACCGCGTCGGTCAGACGATGCGTGAACTGCCGGTTGCGCCGGCATCGACGCCGACCGGCACCAACGAAATCGATCTGCCGCTCGCCGGACTCGCCAACGGCGAGTATCTGATCGAGCTCACCGCCAAGAGTCCTGCCGGCGAAGCGATCGATCGGATCAACTTTCGCGTGACGTCCTGACCGCCGCGCCTACGCGTACATGCCGCGCATGCGCGTCACGGTGGCGACGCGGCTGATGGCGACGATGTAGGCGGCCGTGCGCATGTCGACCTTGTACTTGAGCGACGTCTGCAGGACGGCGTTGAAGGCCTCGCACATCTTCGATTCGAGGCGGTCGTTGACTTCCTTCTCGGTCCAGAAGTAGCCGTAGCGATCCTGCACCCATTCGAAGTACGACGTGGTGACGCCCGAGCTGTTGGCGAGAATATCGGGCACGATGAAGATGCCCTGCTCGTGGAGGTAGCGGGTCGCCTCCGGCGTCGTCGGACCGTTGGCGCCTTCGACGACGATCTTCGCCTTGATGACCGGCGCGTTCTCGATCGTGATCTGATTCTCGAGCGCCGCGGGAATGAGCACGTCCACGTCCAGCGTGAACAGATCCGATGGGTTCAGCGGCTCGGCGTCCGGGAAACCGGCGACGGTCCGGTTCTGCTGCACGTGCTTCATCAATTTCGCGACGTCGAGACCCTTCGCGTTGTAGACGCCGCCCTTCCAGTCGGTGACGGCGACGATCTTCGCGCCGGCTTCGGCGAGCAGCTCCGCGGAGATGCCGCCGACGTTGCCGAAACCCTGGATGGCGACAGTCGCGCCCTTGAGATTGAAGCCGAGGTGTTTCGCCGCTTCGCGCGTCGAGATCATCACGCCGCGGCCGGTCGCCTCGCGCCGACCCAGGGATCCTCCGAGCTCCACCGGCTTGCCGGTCACCACCGACGTCGTCGTATGGCCGACGTGCATCGAGTAGGTGTCCATCACCCACGCCATGATTTGCTCGTTGGTGTTCACGTCAGGAGCGGGGACGTCCTTCTCGGGGCCGATCGCGTCGATGATCTCGGCGACGTAGCGCCGCGTCAGCGCTTCGAGCTCGCGCTTCGACATCTTCGTCGGATCGCAGATGACGCCGCCCTTGCCGCCGCCGAACGGAATGTGCGCGACGGCGCACTTCCACGTCATCCACGCCGCGAGCGCCGTGACTTCATCGAGCGTGACCCCGGGATGATAGCGGATGCCGCCTTTCGCGGGGCCGAGCGTGATGTTGTACTGCACGCGATAACCGGTGAAGACTTCGATCTCGCCGTTGTCCATCTGGACGGGGCACGAGACGACGATCTGTCGTTTCGGATTGGTGAGGATCTTCCAGATGCCGGGCTCGAGATTGAGGATGTGGGCCGCTCCGTCGAATTCCTGGAGCATCGCGCTGAAGATGGGACCGTGTCCTTCCATGACGCTCCTGTCGCCTGACCGAAACGGGCCAGACTAACGTGGCCCGCCTCGGCGAGTCAACCGGCGTCACGTCATTGTCATTGTCGAATCATGACGCGTCGAAGACTGCGCCGTCGTCGTCGCGTTGTCACTCGTCACCGCGACGCCGATGAAGACCGTCGAGCGGATCGTGATGGTCGTGCTGCCGAGCGTCGTTCCAGGTCGCGCGTCCTTGGACCACGCGCGGTGAACGTCGGTAGTCGCCGAGCCGACCGTCGCATTGATCGTCAATGGGGCTCGAGCGCGAATTGCGAACGGTTGTCTCCGATCGGACAGGCTCGTGCGGCCATTCGAATAGGCAGCCGCGGGCAGTCCAGACCCGTTCGCTATAATGCTTGGGTATGAAAGCGGTCGCCGAAACGGAGAAACAACGGTGGGAGCGTGAAACGCTCGAGCCGACGCTGAAGAAATCGCCCGAGCGTGCGCAGAGCTTCACCACCATTTCCGGCCGGCCGATCGAGCGTCTCTACACGAGCGAGGATCTCGACGGTCTCGACTACAAGCGCGACCTCGCGAATCCGGGCGAATTCCCTTACACACGCGGCATTCACCCAACCGGCTACCGCGGCAAGCTGTGGACGATGCGGCAGTTCGCCGGCTTCGGAACGCCCGAGGAAACCAACCAGCGCTACAAGACGCTGCTGAAGGCGGGCGGCACCGGCCTGAGCGTCGCCTTCGATCTGCCGACGCTGATGGGACGCGATCCCGATCACGAGCTGTCGCTCGGCGAGGTGGGGAAGTGCGGCGTCAACATCACGTCGCTTGCCGACATGGAGACGCTGTTCGAAGGCATCCCGGTCGGCGGCATCACCACGTCGATGACGATCAATTCGCCGGCGGCGATGATCTTCGCGATGTATCTCGTGGTGGCGGAGACGCAGGGCGCGGACTGGAAGACGCTGTCAGGGACGATCCAGAACGACATCCTGAAGGAGTTCATCGCACAGAAGGAGTACATCTTCCCGCCGCGGCCGTCGATGCGGATCATCACCGACATCTTCGGTTTCTGCGCCAGCCAGGTGCCGAAGTGGAACACGATCTCCGTCAGCGGCTATCACATCCGCGAGGCGGGATCGACGGCGCTGCAGGAACTGGCGTTCACCCTCCGCGACGGCGTCGAGTACGTGCAGTGGGGCGTGGATGCCGGCCTCGACGTCGACGACTTCGTCCCGCGCATCTCGTTCTTCTTCAACGCGCACAGCGACTTCTTCGAGGAGATCGCCAAGTACCGTGCGGCGCGGAAGATCTGGGCGCACGTGATGCGCGATCGCTTCGGCGCGAAGCGCGACCGCTCGTGGAAGCTGCGCTTCCACAGTCAGACGGCCGGCGTCTCGCTGACGGCGCAGCAGCCGTACAACAACGTCGTGCGGACGGCGCTGCAGGCGCTGTCGGCGGTCCTCGGCGGCACCAACTCGCTGCACACGAACTCGCTCGACGAGGCGCTCGCGCTGCCGACCGCCGAGGCGGCGACGCTCGCGCTGCGCACGCAGCAGATCATCGCGCACGAAAGCGGTGTCACCAACGTCGCCGATCCGCTGGGTGGATCGTACTTCGTCGAGAAGCTGACCAGGGAGATGGAGGACGGCGCGCTCGCGTACTTCGATCAAATCGATCGGATGGGCGGCATGGTCGAGGCGATCGAACGCGGCTTCCCGCAGAAGGAGATTGCGGAGAGCGCCTATCGCTTCCAACAGGCGGTCGAGCGCAAGGACAAGGTCATCGTCGGCGTGAACGACTTCGTACAGGAAGACGAGCCGCCGATCGAGATTCTCTACATCGACGAGTCGGCGGCCGAAAAGCAGCTCGCCAGGCTCGACCGGCTCCGGCAGACGCGCGACAACGACGCGGTCGCACGATCGCTCGACCGTCTGCGCGCCGTCGCAAAAACCACCGACAACCTCATGCCGCCGATCCTCGATGCGGTGCGCGCCTACGCCACCATTGGCGAGATGTGCGACGCGCTGCGCGACGTGTGGGGCGAGTACGAGGAAACGCCGATCATCTGATGCGCAAGCTTCGCGTCGTCATCGCCAAACCTGGCCTCGATGGGCACGATCGCGGCGCGAAGGTCATCGCGCGCGCGCTTCGCGATGCCGGGATGGAAGTCATTTACACGGGTCTCCGGCAGACTCCGGAGATGATCGCCGCGGCGGCGTTGCAAGAAGATGCAGACGTGATCGGCCTGTCAATTCTGTCAGGCGCCCACAATCACATCGCGCCTCGTCTGATGGAACTCCTGAAACAGAAGGGGCTGGACGACGTGCTCGTCGTGATCGGCGGGATCATCCCGGATGTGGATATCCCCAAGCTCAAGGAGATTGGCGTGAAGGGCATCTTCCTGCCGGGAACGCCGATGCAGGAAATCATCGAGTTCATCAACACGAACGCCCGTGCGCGGTCAGAAGTGTGAAGTCTGAAGTCTGAAGTCTGAAGTGCCGATACATCCAAGGTGCCTCATACGCTTTTGCTGGCGGACGACAGCGTCACGATCCAGCGCGTCATCGAACTGACCTTCGCCGACGAAGACGTCGACGTCATTGCCGTCAGTGACGGCGATCAAGCCATCGCCCGCCTCGAGTCGTCGCCGCCGGACATCGTCCTGGCCGACATCGGTATGCCCGGAAGGAACGGCTACGAGGTCGCCAAATACATCAAGCAGTCGCCGAAGCTGTCGCACATTCCGGTCGTGCTGTTGACCGGCGCGTTCGAGCCCGTCGATCAGGCGCGCGCGAACGAAGCCGGGTGCGACGGCGTGCTGGCCAAGCCGTTCGAACCGCAACTCGTGATCGGCCGGGTGAAGGATCTGCTGGCGAAGTTGCCGGCGCGCCCACCGGCGGCAACGAGCGGCGACGCTCCGCTCGATCAGGCCGACGCCAAAAGTCCAGCCGCGGCGCCGCCGCCCTCGCTCGACGACTACTTCGATCGGCTCGATGCGGCGTTTCAATCGCTGTCGGGACCAGCGGCAGCCACATCGACGAGCGCTTCGCCTCCGCCGACCGATCCCGCGCCGGCGATCGACTGGTTCGGCAGGCCCGATTCGTCCGCGCCGGCCGCCGAGCCGTGGGACCTTCGCGGGCCAGTGGACCAGCAGACGACGGAGGCGAGCGCCGATGTTCCCCTGGCGTACGCACCGCCACAGTCCGCGTTCGGCGCGGGCGTGATCGGAACGCCTGGTGACGACGAGGCCGCGCCGCAGACGGAGAGTGCCGCGACTCGCGACGAATCTGCCGCTGCGATCTCAGCGCCGAGCGCGCCAGTGGCCGCCGCAATCGCTCCGCCGCCCGCCCCATCAGCGCCGGTGGAGCTGCCACACATCAAATCGCTACCACCGCTCGCGGAGGCGTTCGCGGCCATTCTCGCTGCGGAGCAGTACGAAACGGCCGAGTCAACGTCGACAGCGTGGCCCGCGAGCGCGCCCTCGTCTGACGATCTCGTGGAGCAAGTCACGCGCCGCGTGCTCGATCATCTTTCCGACAAAGTCGTGCGCGACGCCGTCTCCGACATCGTCTCGCAGATCGCGGAGCGATTAGTTCGCGAAGAGATCGAACGCATCAAAGCGTCGATCAAGTAGCCGCCTCAGTCGCGCTCGTCTGTTTCGATCGACATCTGCATGTCGCGTCGAGACGAACGTTTCCTTATTACACGATTACACATCGCGCAGCGACGGCTCTAGCGGCATCGGCCGCGCGCATCACCGCGCCGGCCGGCGGCGGCCGCATTGCTCCACAGACTGTTGCGCGCGCGACTCGGGAACGTGACTCGATGTGAGATACAGAGGAGAACTTACAATGAAGACGAAGAAGCCATCGACGCTCGCGATTTGTCTGATAGCGGCTCTGGCGTTCGGCCCGGTCACGAGTTTTGCGCAGGCGACCGCGACGTTCAGCGGCCAGGCCGTCGCGCTGCGGGCCAGCGCAGTGGGTTTGGCGCTCGCGCTCTCCGATACAGGGCCGCTCCCCGCCAGCGGCGGCAATCTGAAAACATCTCTCGCGAGTGTCAACGTGCTCGGTCTGGTGTCGGCCGAGGTGTTGAGCGGCGCGACGTCTGGAAGCGGTACAAGCGCTCAGTCCCAGGCGTCGGTGGCCAACGTCAGCCTGTTGGGCGGTCTCGTTGCGGCCGATCTCGTCAAATCGAATTCGAGCGCGACGTGCAGCGGCAGCACCGCCGCCGTCAGCGGGAATTCCGAGATCGTCGGCCTGGTCGTGGCCGGACAGCCAGTCCTCGTCGTCAATCCGAACCTCGCGATCTCGTTGCCGGGCGGCATCAGCGTCATCGTCAACGAGCAGACGAGTTCGTCGGGCGGGAATGCTGGCGCGATGACCGTCAACGCGCTGCACGTCACCGGCCCGAGCATCGATATCACGGTCAGCTCCGCTCATTCGGATATCACCTGCCCGTGAAGGCTGCATCGAGGAGTTGGTAGATTGTCAGTTGGTGAGTTCGCAGGTTGCAGGCCCAGGTCGCGGCGCCTCGTCAACTTTCGAACTTACCAGCTGACCAATTTCCCAATTTGATACCATCGCTTGATGCGGCTACCTGAAAAGCCTGCACTCGAGGGGCTCGAGCAGAAGTGGATCGCGCGCTGGGAAGAGGCCGGCGTGTACCGGTTCGATCGATCGCGCTCGCGAGCCGAGATTTACTCCGTCGACACGCCGCCGCCGACCGTCAGCGGATCGCTGCACGTCGGCCATGTGTTCTCCTTCACGCACACCGATCTGGTCGCACGTTTCCACCGCATGCGGGGCCGGGAGGTCTTCTATCCGATGGGATGGGACGACAACGGTCTGCCGACCGAGCGCCGCGTGCAGAACTACTACGGCGTGCGCTGCGATCCGTCGCTGCCCTACGACGCGTCGTTCACGCCGCCGCCGCAGCCGCCCAAGCATCCGATCTCGGTGTCGCGTCCGAATTTCATCGAGCTGTGCGCGCGGCTGACGGCCGAGGACGAGAAGGCGTTCGAGCGTCTCTGGCAGCACCTCGGCCTGTCGGTCGACTGGTCGATGACGTACGCGACCATCGGGAAGCGCGCGCAGCGGGTCTCGCAGCTCGCGTTCCTGCGCATGCTGAAGCGCGGACAGGCCTATCAGGTCGAAGCGCCGACGTTGTGGGACGTCGACTTCAAGACGGCGGTCGCGCAGGCCGAGCTCGAAGATCGCGAGGTGCCGGGCGCGTACCATCGGATCAAGTTCGCGGTCGCCGGCGCCGATGGCGCGCGAGCCGGCGGCCGAGCGTTCGTCGAAATCGACACGACACGGCCCGAGCTGATTCCTGCGTGCGTCGCGTTGGTCGCGCATCCCGACGACGCGCGCTACCAGCCGCTGTTCGACACCGAAGTGACGACGCCGTTGTTTGGGGCGCGCGTGCCGGTCAAGGCGCACGCGCTGGCGGATCCCGAGAAGGGCAGCGGCATCGCGATGATCTGCACCTTCGGCGACATCACCGACGTGACCTGGTGGCGCGAGCTCAACCTGCCGGTCCGCGCCGTGATTCAGCCTGACGGCACGCTGCGCGAGGTGATGTGGGGCGGGCCCGGATGGGAGTCGGTCGACGCCGATCGCGCGCAGCGCCACTACTCCGACCTCGCCCGGCTGTCCGCGGCGAAGGCGCGCGCCAAGATCGTCGAGCAGTTGAAAGAGTCCGGCGATCTCGTCGGCGAGCCGCGGCCGATCACGCACGCGGTGAAGTTTTACGAGAAGGGTGACCGGCCGCTCGAGATCGTCACCAGCCGCCAGTGGTTCTTCAAGACGATCGAGTCTCGTGACGCGCTCCAGGCCCGCGGCCGCGAGCTCAAATGGCATCCGCCGTACATGGAAGCCCGGTACGAAAACTGGGTGAACGGTCTGAACGGCGATTGGTGCGTGAGCCGCCAGCGCTTTTTCGGCGTGCCGTTTCCGGTCTGGTATCCGATCGGCGATCTCGGGAGGGTCGAGTACGAGAAGCCAATGACTCCGGCCGAGGATCGGCTGCCGATCGATCCGTCGACTGACGTTCCGCCCGGCTATCGCGCCGATCAGCGCCATGCGCCCGGCGGCTTCGTCGGCGATCCCGATGTGATGGACACCTGGGCCACCTCCTCGTTGACGCCGCAGATCGTCTGCGGTTGGCCCGACGATGACGACCTGTTCAAGCGGACGTTTCCGATGGATTTGCGTCCGCAGGCGCACGACATCATTCGCACGTGGTTGTTCTCGTCGGTGTATCGCGCCGACGTCGAGCACGATTCGCTGCCGTGGTGGAACGCCGCGATCTCCGGCTGGGTGCTCGACCCGGATCGCAAGAAGATGTCGAAATCGAAAGGCAACGTGATTACGCCGCTCGCGCTGCTCGAGGAACATGGATCCGACGGCGTGCGCTACTGGGCGGCGAGCGGCCGGCCCGGGACCGATACGGCATTCGATCCCAGCCAGATGAAGGTCGGACGGCGTCTCGCGATCAAGATTCTCAATGCGTCGAAGTTCGCGCTCTCTGCGTCGGATCCTCAAGGGCAGATCGGCTCGCCCGTTGATCGCGCGATGATTCGCAGTCTGGCATCGCTCGTCGGCGAGGTGACCGCTGCCTTCGAGGGATATGACTACGCACGCGTGCTGCAGCGAACCGAGACATTCTTCTGGCGCTTCTGCGACGACTATCTGGAGCTGGTGAAGGGGCGCCGCTACGGCGACCAGGGGCTCGATGGCCAGGGCTCGGCCAATGCCGCGCTCACCGCGGCGCTCGACGTGCTGCTGCGTCTCTTCGCGCCGTTTCTGCCGTTCGTCACCGAAGAAGTGTGGTCGTGGTGGCGCGACGGATCGATTCACCGCGCCGCATGGCCGACCGCCGACGCGCTGCTCGCGCGGCTCGGCGACAACAGCGAGCCGACGCGCCGCGCCGACGAGCAGGCCTACCAGTGGGCGACCGAGGTGCTGTTCGAGGTCCGCAAACAGCGATCGGAAGCCAAGCAGCCGCTGAAGGTCCCGATCACGAAGGTCACCGTCAAGGCGCCGGCCGATGCCGTCAGCCTGATGCCGATCGTCGACGCGGATCTGCGCGCGGCATTGCGCGTGCAAGCGTTCGAGACGGCGGTCGGCGAGCCGCGCGAAATCCTCGTCCAGGGCTACGGGAATTAGGAATCTGGAATTTCTGAATGAGCGCCAGCGTTCCCCATTCCACATTCCCCATTCCACATTCACTCGATCCGTCCGACTATCGCGACGCCGTGCGTCGGGCGCTGGAGGAGGACGTTCGCGGCGGCGACATCACGACGAACGCGACGGTCGACGCGGCGCAGCGCGCGCGCGGCGTCTTTCTCGTCAAGGCCGACTGCGTGCTCGCCGGCCTGGACATTGCCTTCGAGACGTTCTGCCAACTCGATCCGGCGACGCAGACGACGGCGCGCAGGCGCGATGGCGACGCGTGTCACGCCGGCGAGATCGTGGCGGAAGTCCACGGCGCCGCGCGCGCACTGCTCGTCGGCGAGCGCACGGCGCTCAATTTTCTGCAGCGGTTGTCCGGCATCGCGACGCGAGCGCGCCGCTACGTCGAGGCGAGCGGCGGACGAATCACGATCCTCGACACCCGCAAGACGACGCCCGGGCTGCGGATGCTGGAGAAGTACGCCGTCCGCGCCGGAGGTGCGACCAACCACCGCGTCGGTCTGTTCGACGCGATCCTGATCAAGGAGAATCACATCCAGCTCGCCGGCGGCGTGCAGCGAACGGTGGAGCTGTGCCGCGCCCACAACCCCGGCATGCCGATCGAGATCGAGGCGGAGACGCTCGACGAAGTGAATCAGGCGCTCGACGTCCACGCGGAAACGATCCTGGTCGACAACATGTCGACGACAGACATTCGCGAAGCGGTCCGCCGCGCGAGAGGCCGCGCGAAGATCGAGATCTCCGGCGGCGTGACGCTCGAACGCATCCCGGAGCTCGCCGCGACCGGCGCCGACTACGTTTCGGCCGGTGCGCTCACGCATTCGGCGCCGGCCGTCGACATCAGCTTTGAAATCGAACGCGTTTGACGATGCGATCGCGCGCGTGCGCGATCGGCTCGGACCATTGGGAACGACGATCGTGCACTACCCGACGATCGGATCGACCAACGACGCCGTTGCGGAGCTCGTGTCGGGTTCTGGTGATGGCCGGCTTCAGCCGGACCCTTCCGGTCCGCCTCGAGGCGGACGCCACAGACGAGACGATGCCGAGGGCATCGTCGTCGTCGCCGACGAGCAGACAGCGGGTCGCGGCCGCAGGGGGCACGCCTGGTTCTCGCCGCCCGGCAGCGGCCTCTATGTCTCGACCGTCCTCACGCCGGCTCGCGCGCGCGCGGATCCGGCGCGCGCGACGACGCTGCTGACGCTCGCGGCCGGCGTCGCGATCGCCGAGGGGATCAGTGCCGCAACCGGACTCGCGGTCGATCTCAAGTGGCCGAACGATCTGGTCGTCGGCCGGCGCAAGCTCGCCGGCATTCTCGCCGAAGGCACCGCGCACGATGCGATCGTCCTCGGCTATGGAATCAATATCGCGACGACCGCCTTTCCGCCTGAGATCTCAGATCGCGCCACGTCGATCCAGTCGGAGCTCGGGCGCGCGATCGATCGTCATCAGGTGTTTGCCGAGACGCTCGCCGCGCTCGCCGAGCGCTATCAGGATCTGCTCGACGGCAGGTTCGATGCTATCCTCGGCGCATGGCGACGCCGCGCGCCGCGCGCCCTCGGTGCGCGCGTTCGCTGGGCGACGCAGTCCGGCGAGCAATCAGGGATCACCGAAGGTATCGACGATCGTGGCGCGCTGCTGGTGCGCGTCGGAGACCGCGTCGAGCGAATCGTGAGCGGTGAGCTCGTGTGGGAAGTCTGAAGTCTGAAGTCTGAAGTCTGAAGTCATGCTGCTGGCCATTGACGTCGGCAACACCAACATCGTCCTCGGGGTGTTCGACGAAGACGCGCTCGTCGAGAGCTGGCGTCTGCAGACGCTGCGCGAGCGGACCGCCGACGAGCTCGGACTCCTCGTCGACGGACTGTTCGCCCGCAGCCGGATCGAGCGCATCCAGATTCGCGGCATCATCCTGGGCTCGGTGGTGCCGCCGCTGACGCCGACCATCATGGCGATGGCGCAGCGGTATTTCGGCGTACGGACGCTGAACATCGAGCCAGGTCTCGAGACCGGCATGCCGATCCTGTACGACAATCCCAGCGAGGTCGGCGCCGATCGCATCGTCAACGGCGTCGCCGCGTATGAGAAGTTCGGACGCGGCGTGAACCGGCCGCTGATCGTCGTGGACTTCGGCACGGCGACGACGCTCGACGCGATCAGCGCGAAGGGAGAGTACCTCGGCGGCGCGATTTGTCCAGGCGTGCAGATTTCCGCGGATGCGCTCTTTCAGCGGGCCGCGCGGCTGCCGCGCATCGACGTCCGGAAGCCGTCGCAGATCGTCGGCCGCACGACGGTCGGCGCCATGGAGTCGGGGCTGTTCTACGGATACGTCGGGATGGTCGAAGGCCTGGTGCGGCGGATGAGCGCCGAGCTCGGCGGGAACGCGCTGTGCGTGGCCACCGGCGGGCTCGCGACGATCATCGCCCCCGAGACGACGCTCATCGAGCATGTCGATCCCGATCTCACGCTCCACGGACTGAGAATCGTGTGGCAACGCAACACGACCCATTAGAAGACGGGGAGCGGCGCGCGGCGATTGCCGAGTTCTGCCGCGAGATCGAAACCTATCTCTGTCGAAAGAACGACGGCCATCTCATCAGAGTGACGGGACCGTCGTTCGATCTGGTCGCCGGTTGGGCGGCGCGCGGCGTGCCGCTGAAGATCGCCTTCAAGGGGATCGATCGCTACTTCGAGCGCTACTACGCAAAAGGTCGGCGGCGCCGGCCGGTGAAGATCGACTTCTGCGAGGCAGACGTCCTCGATGTCTTCGACGAGTGGAAGCGGGCGGCGGGCGTTGCGGGCACCGACGAATCCCACATCCCGAATCCCAAATCCCGAGCCGGCTCCCTCGCGGCGCATCTCGAGCGCGTCGTCATGCGGCTGACATCGGCGCGCGCCACCGGTGCAATCGACGCATCGTTCGATCCGTTGATCGATCGTGTGTCGCATGAGCTCGAGACGGCGCGGTCGGACGCACGCGGACTACGCGGCGACGCGCGGCGCGCCTTGCTCGATCGATTGACGACGCTCGACGGTGAGTTGCTCGCGCTCGCGCAACGACTGCTCGACGATACCGCGCGCGACGCGTGTACGGCGGAGGCCGACGAGGAGTTGCGGCCATTTCGCTCGGGAATGCCGGCAGATGCGTTCGGCCGCGCCCGGGAGGCGGCGTTCGCCCGGCTCGTTCGCGAACGCTTCAGGCTGCCAACCATTGCGCTCAGCTAACGAGCGATCACATGCTGAGCCCCGGCGACGTTCTGACGCTGACGATCGACAAACCGGCTGCCGGCGGCCGGATGATCGCGCGCGCCGACGGCCAGGTGGTGCTCGTCTCCGGTGCGATTCCGGGCGAGCGCGTGCGCGCCCGGATCGAGCGAATTGGCAAAGGCGTCGCCTTTGCCGAGACCATCGCCGTCGAGGATCCGTCGCCGGACCGCCGCGATCCATTCGCCGATCCGCAGTGCGGCGGCAATCTGTTCGGGCACATCGCGTATCGCCGTCAGCTCGAGATCAAGAGTCAGGTGGTTGCCGATGCGTTCGCGCGCATTGGCCACGTGACGCTGCCGTCCGCGGTCGCCGTCGCCGCGTCGCCCGAGGACGGCTATCGCATGCGGGCTCGGCTGCACGTGCGCGGGCATCGCATCGGATTCTTTCGCGAAGCGACGCACGAGCTCTGTGACGTCCGGGCGACGCGTCAGTTGCTGCCGGCGACGTGCGACACCCTGGACCGTCTCGGCGCAGCGATCAACTCGCTCGGCGTCAGCGACGTGCGCGAGATCGAGCTGTCCGAGAACGTCGAGGCGAGCGAACGCGTCGTCCACCTCGAAACCGCCGCGCCGCTCGACCACCGCGTGCTCGACAAAGTGCTGTCCGTCGAAGGGCTGACCCCGGGGCCCTACGTGAGCGAGCGGCTGGCGATCGGCGACGCGACGCTTACGCTCCGCCGGCACGTCCTCGCGTTCTTTCAGGGCAATCGCTATCTCTTGCGAGACCTCGTCGCCCACGTGATCGATCGCATCCCGATTGGCACATCGCTCCTCGATCTGTATGCCGGCGCCGGGCTGTTCTCGGTTGCCGCCGGCGTCCTCCGCGCCGCGTGGGTCGTCGCCGTCGAAGGCGACAAGGTGGCGGCCGACGATCTTCACGCCAACGGCGCCGCCTCAGGCGCGCAGATCACGACGGTGAAAGGTGCGGTCGAGGGGATCGCGACCGGCTACGCGCGGGCGATCCAGCGCCACTACGGTCAGCGTCTGGTCGAGACGGTGATCGTCGATCCGCCGAGGACCGGCATGACGCGGGACGCGCTCGACGCGATGCTCGGCACGAAGGCGAGACGGTTGATCTACGTGTCGTGCGACGTGGCCACGCTCGCACGCGACGCGCGCCGCATCATCGACGGTGGTTACGCGGTCAGCCGGGCGGACGCCTTCGATTTGTTTCCCAACACGCCGCACGTCGAGACGGTGGTGGTGTTCGATCGGGGTTAGCCGGATCGCCCGGCGGCCTCGACGAAGGCTTCGAAGAGCGGACGGAATTCGCCAGTGCGCCAGAAGTTTTCCGGATGCCACTGCACGCCAAGGCAGAAGCGGGCCTCCGGATCTTCGATGGCTTCGATGACGCCGTCCGGCGCCGTCGCCGACACCTTGAAGCCCTTGGCGACGTCCTTGACCGCCTGATGATGACGGCTGTTCACCTCGCACGAGTCGGCGTCGCTCAGACGCTCGCCCATCAGCCGCGAGAGCAGCGTGTCCTTGTCCAGCCAGACTTCGTGCGCGAGCGAATAGGGCTCGTTCGGCGGAATCTTGAGGCTGTGCTGGAGCGCGCCCCGCACCTGCGACGGGATGTCCTGCACGAGCGTGCCGCCGCAGGCGACGTTCAGGACCTGGACGCCGCGGCAAATCGCGAACAGCGGCATCTCGCGGGCGCGGGCGGCCTCGACGAGCGCCATCTCGAATTCATCGCGGCCGGGCTCGGCGGCGACGATGGTTTCGTGCGGCGTCTCGCCGTAGCGCGACGGTTCCACGTCGTCGCCACCGGTGAGCATCAGCCCATCGACGCCCGCGAGGGCCTCCTCGACGCTCATCGACGGGTCGACAATCCGCACTTCGCCGCCGACGTGGAGGATCGCCTGCTTGTAGTCCTCCAGCTTGCGGCACACGGTGATTCCAATCAGGGCCATCGTTTACATTCGCACGGGGACTTCGATCCCCATCAGATCGAGCGCACGCGTCAGCTGCGCCCGGAAGTACGCAACGCCGGCCGCGCGCCAGCGCTTGCGGTTCGCATCCTCCTCGTTGAGGATGGAGTAGCGGTGATAGAACGCATTGAACATCTGCGCGACGCCGAACGCGTATTTCGCCAGCGCCGAAAACTCCAGCGACCGGACGACCTGCTCGACGACGTCGTCCAGCCGCGCGGCCTCGAACACGACGTCCCAGAGCGCGGAATCGCCTTCCAGTTCCTCAGCCGGCGTGCGATCGATCACGCCGATGATGTCGCGTTCCGACAGCGCTTCCCGCTCCTGCAGCTTATGGAAGATGTTGTTGGCGCGTACGACAGCATACTGCAGATACGGTCCCGTTTCCCCTTCGAAGCTCAAGGCCTCTTCGATGTCGAAGACAATCAGCTTGCCGCGCGAAAACTTCAGCATGAAATAGCGGATCGCGGCGACGGCAATCTGCGACGCGACACGCCGGCGCTCGTCCTCCGTGAAATCCGGGTTCCGCTTGGCGACTTCGGCCGCCGCCTTCTCGACGAGCAGGTCGAGCAGATCGTCGATCTTGACGCCGAGGCCTTTGCGGCCCGACACCTCGACGAACGGCTTCTTCGCCTCGTCGCTGTCGGCCGCGATCTCGTAGCCGAGCTCCCTCGCGGTCGCGTGGGACAGGGCGACCATCTCGTAGGAGAAGTGGATCGAGTTCTCGGCTTCACGTGGATGGCCGAGCGTCCGAAGCGCCTGACTCAGAAGCGCCTGCAAGTACATCTGTCGCGAGTCGATGACGTTGTAGATCCGCGACGCCCGTCCGAACGACGGCGCCGCCGGGTCGGTCGGGCCTGATGTGGTCGACCACAACGGACGGCCGTTGGTCTGTTCGCCGAACAGCCGGTAATTGAAGTCGCGGCCGAGAAGACCGAGCTTCCAGAACTGGTTGGCGAGATCCTTGCCGATGTAGGTCACCACACCGTTCGATCGCACGATGACTTTTTCTCTGGAGTCTGTTTCGGTGACCGGCTCGCTCGACTCGGCGCTTTCGGCCGCCGCGCCCTCGCCCGCCTCCTCTTCGATTCTCATCACCCAACAGCCGGCAAGCTTGCCTTCGGTCTGGAGGTACACGGCGCCCTGCGCCTTCAGGATCTCGAACGCGCGCGCCCAGAATTTCAGACGGACGATGTCGCCTTCGTAGGTCAGCAAGTCGTAGGCGATGTTCAGGCGCACCATCGTCGCGAGGTGCGCGCGCACGATCCGATCGACGATGAAGCTGGCGATCGGGGTCGTGTCGCCGCCGCCGTGTTCGAGATCGTGCAGTGTCCGTGCGCGCGCCTCGAGGTTGTCAGGGTTTTCGTCGTACCACTCGGTCACGCGCGAATAGAGATCCCAGCAGTAGTAATCGAACCGCGCGCGGTTCGCGATCTGGCGCACGGCGTCGAGATCGCGATGCTCCAGCTCGCGGAAGCCGACGACGATATCGGCGACCTGCACACCGAGATCGTCGATGTAGTTCTGGATTTCGACTGGAGTGCTGCGAAACTGCAGCACGCGCGCGAGCGTGTCGCCGAGCGCGGCGTTGCGGAGATGGCCGATATGCGCCGCCTTGTTGGGGTTGATCGCGGTGTGCTCGACGATCGTTTTCTCGCCCGCCGCGGGATCGGCCGGCGCCGAGACGACCGACCCGCGCACGCGATCGATCAGAAATGCCGGACGGTCCAGATAAAAATTCAAGTAGCCGTTCGGCGTCGCTTCGATGCGCGTGACGCCCGGGATCGTCCCGATGGCGCCGGCCAGTTCCTGCGCAATCACGCGCGGCGCTTTTCGCAGCGACCGGGCCAGCTGAAACGCGACGGTGACCGCCAGGTCGCCGAGCGCGCGAGTGGGCGGGACCTCGACCGCGAACGCCGGCACCTCCGGCGGCGCATAACTGCGCTGAATTGCATCGGTGATCGCGTCGTGGACGCGGCGTTGAACGGTCAGAATCATGTACGGGTCGCGTGTCGAGCGCGAAAAAGACGCGCTAAGCTCGTGATACGATTACAGTTTGTGAGTTTGGATGCCGGCGTACTCGGCCTGCGTGTTCACGTTAGCCAGCAGGCGGTGGCGATCGCCGAACCGATCGATTTCCTCGCTCGTCACCACGCGCGTCCGCACATCTGCGAACAGGTCGGCCATCTTCAACTGACGATCCGCGAGGCGCCGATCGACGGCGGCCAGACAGGCCCGCGTGTAGACGGCGCAGAGGGGATGATACCCGCGTTCGGTCCGGGGCACGACGATATCAGCGTCATCGGCGAGGTCGAGCAGATATTCGGTGAACGCGGCGTCGAGAAACGGCATGTCGCACGCGGCCACGAACACGCGATCCCCGCGTGCTTCGGTCAGCGCGGTGTGCAGGCCGCCAAGCGGTCCGCAGCCGGGAACGATGTCCTTCGTGATCACGAGAATTTCGGCGGTCACGCGCGACAGCTCGGCGATCTGCCGCTCGCGAATCGTGCGGTCGCCGACGAGCAGCGCGCTCTTGTCCCGACCGCCGAATCGGCTCGCCTGGCCGCCCGCGAGGATGGCTGCGCTGCGCACCGCCCGATTTTATCCTGACATGCGCGAAGCTGGGATCGGCCGCGTTCTCGTCGCCAGCCTCCATCAGAGCATCGCCGACATCCTCCCGACGCGCCTGAGCTTCTACGAAAACTGGCTCAACGCGGAGGGGTTGCGCGAAGGGACGATCGGGCTGGCGCCGCTGTACGCGGTCTTGAGCTTCCTGCGCCAGGAAGGCGAGGCCTATCAGATGATTACCACTCGCGCCGGCGAGTACGCCGCCGAATGGACGGTCGCGTCGATGCCGCCGCTGCGGCGGGCGGCGATCAAAGCGGCGCCGATCTGGCTGCGCACGCGCATGCTCCTGCGGCTGGCGCGGCAGCTGGTGCGCGAAACCTATACCGGGAGCCGCGCGATTTCACGCTTCCGGCGCGGCCTGGCGAGCATCGACCTGCGCGCGTCGATTTTCTGCACCGTTCGCGAGACGGTGCCGCAGCCGCTGTGCGGCTTCTACGCGGCTGCGTTCACCCGTCTGCTGACGCTGTTCAACATGCACGCGCGCGCCGAAGTGGTCGCCTGCCGCGGAACGGGCGAGCCGACCTGTGTGCTGAAGGTGGCGATGCTGAACGGCCAGAGCCGCAGAGGGCGGGACGGGTGAGCCCGATTGTTTGCGCGATCGTCGTCGCCATGGGCCTCGCCGGGCCAACGCACGGCTCTGCCCCTACGAATGCGAGACCAGCTCTCCGCGGTCCAGGAGTGGACCTTTTCCTTCGCGTCGGGGCGGACCTGCGTGTCGGCCCCGAGCCGCAATCCTCGCCCGCGCGCATCCTCGTGATGCCCTTCGAGAACGTCAAGCGCGAAGGGCGCATCTTCTGGCTCGGTGAGGCATCCGCCGTCCTTCTCACCGACGACCTGCTCGCGCTCGGCGCCAGCGCGATCACGCGGCCCGAGCGCATCGCCGCGTTCGAGCGTCTCCAGGTGCCGCCGGTGGCCGCGCTGAGCGATGCGACGGTGATTCGGATCGGCCAGATCGTCGGCGCCGCACAAATCGTCCTCGGCTCGCTCGAGCTGGACAACGACACGTTGATCGTTCGCGCGAGGAGCATCGCCCTCGACACCGGACGCGTCAAGACCGACGTGACGGTTCGCGGTCCGCTGCCGCAGCTGTTCGAAACCCTTCATCGGATCGCGCGGCAGATCGAGCCGTCGCCGCGATCGACCGACGAACTGCTCCGGCGGCAGCCGCCGATGACGGTCTTCGAGAACTACATCAAAGGGATCCTCGCCGAAACGCCGGCGACCGCCGTCAATTACCTGAACGCCGCGCTGAAGGAGCAGCCGGCGTTCGATCGCGCGCGGCTCGCGTTGTGGGACGTCTACGCCGACGAGAACGAACACCAGAGGGCGCTCGCCGCGGTGACGCCGGTGCCGGCCGATTCGCCCTGGTCGCGGCGCGCGCGCTTCCTGGCCGGCTTGTCGCAGCTGTCTCTCAATCGCTACGACGATGCGTTCGCCACTTTCAAAGCGCTCGCCGATGCGCGGCCGACGCCGAATGCGCTCAACAATCTTGGCGTCGTGCAACTGCGCCGCGGCGGGACGCCGCTGTCGGGACTGCCGACGTTTTTCTTCGGCAAAGCGGTCGAAGCGGATCCCGAAGATCCCGACTATCTGTTCAATCTCGGATATGCGTACTGGGAGAACCGCGATCCTCAGGGCGCGATCTACTGGCTGCGCGAGTCGGTGCGCCGGAATCCCGCTGACGGCGACGCGCATTTCGTCCTCGGCGCGGCGCTCGCGGCCGCAGGCAACCCGTCTGAGGCCGCGCGTGAGAAGGAGCTCGCCAAGCGCCTGTCGTCCGCCTACGAAGCGCTCGACCGGGACCGGCGTCCGGGAGCGGACGCCGTGCCGAAAGGGCTCGAGCGGGTCCGCAGCGACGTCGAGCTGCCGCATGCAGAGCGGATTGAAAAGACGATCGCGGCGAGCGAGCAGCGCGATCAGGCGGAGCAGGCGCGTTTCCACCTCGACCGCGCGACGCGGTTCTTTCGCGAGGAGAACGACCGCGAAGCCGTCGTCGCGCTGAACCATGCCCTCTATCTCTCGCCGTATCTCGCCGAGGCGCACCTGCTGCTCGGACGGATCCACGTGCGCAACGGCCGACTCCACGATGCGATCAACGCGCTCAAGATCTCGCTGTGGAGCGCCGAGACCGCCGACGCCCACGCCGTACTCGGCGAGGCGTACCGTCAGTCGAATGATGCGGCGGCGGCGCGCGCCGAAGCGGATCGCGCGCTGACGCTCGACCCTTCGTCGGCCGAAGCCAGGGCGCTCATCGCGCGGCTGAAATGATGAGCGCTGTACTTCGCGAACCTAGCGTGTTAAAATCGCCGCGAGCGTGGGTTCACAAGTACAGGACGACGGATTTCACGAGATTCAACTGAACGGAAAGCAGCTCGTCTTTCTGTTCATGGCCGCAACGGTTGTGTCCGTCGTCATCTTCCTGTGCGGCGTGCTCGTGGGCCGTGGCGTCCGCGCGGAACGGGGTGCTGAGGTTGCCTCGAACTCGACCCCCGACGCGATGACGCCAGCGCCGCAACAGCCGGCCTCGGCGCCCGCTCCGGCTCCGGCCGGCTCGGATCCGACAGCCGCCGCTCCGCCGCCAGCCGCAGCCGACGACCTGACCTATTTCAATCGCCTCGAAAAACAGAAAGCCGCGGACGAGAAGTTGAAGCCGGCACCCGCGCCGGCGGCCACGCCACCGGCGGCGCCGCCCGCGGCCGCGTCCACGGCCAAACCCGCCGCGCCTGCGCCTCCGCCGGTCGCCACACCGGCGCCTGCGCCTGCGTCATCAGAGCCCTCGGGACAATCGTCGCAGGGGTACGCGGTGCAAGTGGCCGCGCTCAACGTCAAGAGCGATGCGGACGCGATTGCGAAGCGGCTCTCGTCGAAAGGCTACTCAGCGTACGTGCTCGCCCCCGCGAGCGGAACGCCGTCGGTGTATCGCGTGAGGGTCGGCAAGTTCCCGACACGCCGCGAAGCCGATTCGATTGCCGCGCGGTTGAAGCGGGAGGAGCAGTTCAATCCCTGGGTGACGCGCTGATCGCGCGCTCACGAATCGACTAGACCATTTTCGATCGCGTAGCGCATCAACTCGGCGTTGCTCCGCATCTCCAGCTTGTCGAGCAGACGCGAGCGGTAGGTGCTCACCGTCTTGACGCTCAGGCCGAGGGACACGGCGATTTCAGAAACGGTCTTGCCCGAGCCGAGCATGCGCAGCACCTGATACTCGCGATCGGACAACGCATCGTGCGGAGGCCGATCAGGGCGGATGCCTCGCGCATCGCGCTCGTGGCCGCCTCGGCCGAGATACTGCCGTCCGCGGCGAATCTGCTCGACGGCGTGGACGAGCTCGTTTGGTGCGCTCTCTTTCGTCAGGTATCCGAGCGCGCCGGCGGCGAGCGCACGCCGCGCGAACTGGGCTGCCGGATGCATGCTGAGCACGAGGACGGGCAGGCCGGGATGGGTGCGCCGGATGTCCTTCAACAGATCGAGGCCGCTTTCGCCCGGCAGCGTCACGTCGAGCACGACGAGATCCCAGCCGTTGCCCTTGATGCTCGCGCGCGCCCCGCGCGCGTCGCCCGCCTCGCCGACGCTGACGTTCTTCAAGCCGTCTAGCAGGATCTGTCGTATTCCGTGTCGGACGACTGGATGGTCGTCGACGAGAAGGATGCGGATCATGTCCGCGATGGCTCGTCCAGCGTACCGGCAGACGCGACGACGGACACGATCGTCCCTTTCCCCGGGTGGGAGGTGATGGTCAGCGAGGCACCGATCAACTCGGCCCGCTCGCGCATGCCGAGCAGGCCGATCGCCGCCGGATCGGTCATCTGCTTCTCGCTCATGCCGCGTCCGTTGTCACGAACCTTGACCGACGTGGAGCGGGCAGTCCCGCTGATTGAGATGGTGATCGCGCTCGCGCCGGCGTGGCGCACGATGTTGGTCAGCGCTTCCTGGACGATGCGAAACACGGCCGTCGTCTGCACGCTGTCGAGTCTGGCGACGCGCCGGTTGCCGACGACGCGGCAGCGGATGCCGGTCCGGCGCGCGAGCGCCGCGCCCTCGAGCTCGATCGCCGCCGCGAGACCGAGATGATCGAGCGCCGGTGGACGAAGGGAGGTGGCGAGGCGCCGCACCGTTTCCTGCGCCGTGTCGAGCGTCCCGATCATCGACTGCAGCCGATCGATCGTGTCGTGACCAATGCCTTGCTTGAGGAGGTCGGGCACCGTGCGCGCCATCTCCAGTTTCAGGGCGGTCAACGATTGCCCGAGCTCGTCGTGGAGCTCGCGCGCGACCGACGCCCGTTCGTGTTCCTGCGCCGATTCGAAACGCGCGGCGAGCCGGCGAAGCTGCGCCTCCGACTCTCGCAGCCGCGCTTCGCTCTGCTTCAGCGCGGTGACGTCGATGCACGCGCCGATGTAGCCGGTGAACCGGCCGTCCGCGTCGAGGCGCGGCGCGCCGCGATCGATCACCCATCGAAACTCGCCGTCGGCGCGACGCAAGCGGTACTCGATCTCGAGTGGCTGCCGTTCGCGGTAGGCGGCGAGGTACGCGTCGACGCACGCGGACCGATCCTGCTCGTGGACGCCTTCGACCCAACCGTCGCCGACTTCTTCATCGAGCGACCGACCGGTGAAGTCGAGCCACGGCTTGTTCAAGAATGTCCGTTGGGCGTTGGTGTCGGCCATCCAGATCATGACCGGCGCCGAGTCCGCCATAACGGTGAATAGATCGCCATCGAGCGAAGTTGAAGACCGAAACATGTGCGACGGGTGAGAGGAGTATAGCGACGCAAACGCACAATCGCGGCCGATGTAAGACGGACACTGACAATTCTTTTCGTCCGGAGGCCCGATCGGGCCGATCGCCCGTTTAATCAAGGTGTCGGACATCGACTGACACACTCGGGGCGGTTCGTGACAGACACTTACCTCTAACCCTGACGTGCCTCCCGACCGTCGCGAGCGCCCTGTTGTCCTCGTCGTCGATGACGAAGCCCAGATTCGAGAAATTGAGCGCCGCCTCCTTCAACAGGCCGGTTACGACGTCATCGAAGCGTCGGGCGCGACTGAGGCGCTCGCCGTGTTACATGACGGTACGCAAATCGATCTGCTCGTCGCCGATCTCGACATGCCCGAGGTGACCGGCGATGAGATGGTCCGCCGTATCCGGGTGGAGCGTCCGGACTTGAAGGTTCTCTACGTCACCGGTCACATCGATCGTCTGATGGATGCCCGACCGCTCTGGGACGGCGAGGCGTTTCTCGACAAGCCGTTCTCGATGAACGGCCTCGTCGAGGCAGTCTCGCTCCTCATCTATGGAAACGTCTCGGCCAAGCCTCAGTAGTACCAAGCCTCAGTAGTACACTGAGCGCGATTGTCCACGCGGTCCTTCGACTACGCGCTCGCGTCGGCGTCAGGCCTCCTCCTCGCGCTCAGCTTTCCGAAATTCGGTCATCCAGCGGTCGGGTGGATCGCGCTGACGCCGTTGCTCGTCGCGCTGTGCGCCACACCTCGTGAACCGAGTCCCGGTCTTCGAACATCGTTTGGCCTGGGATGGCTGACCGGCGCGGTGTATTTCACCGGCACCCTCTATTGGATCACGCGGGTGATGGCGATGTACGGCGGTCTGCAGTGGTGGGTGGCGGTGCTGATCAACGCGCTCCTGATCGCCTATCTTTCGCTTTTTCCCGCCGTCTTCGCGCTGATCATGCGGCGAATCGTCGTCGTCCACGGTCCAGCGGCGCTGATGGCGGCGCCGCTCGTCTGGATTACGACCGAGCTCGGGCGGACCTATTTTCTCACCGGATTTCCGTGGGTCCTGCTTGGCTACAGTCAGGCGTCGGTGCTTCCGATCGCGCAGTTCGCGAGCGTGTTCGGCGTGTACGGCGTCTCGCTGCTGGTCGCGGCGGTCAGCGCGGCGCTGACGATCGCCGCCGTCAGTCGGCAACGGATTCCCCTGGCGGTCGCGCTTGCCATCGTCATCGGCGTCGCCGTCTGGGGGAGCCGCCGTGTGGCGCGAAGCGAGTGGACCGCGACCGGCGACTCCGTTCGCGTCGGACTGATTCAGGGAAACGTCGATCAGGGGCAGAAGTGGGATCCGGCGCGGGCGTCGGCGATCTTCCAGGACTATCTGCGGATGACGCGGGAGGCGATCGCGCAGGGCGCGCAGTTCGTGCTGTGGCCGGAATCGTCGACGCCATTCTTCTTCGAAGAGGATCGTCCGGGCGCCGAGATGGTCCGTGCGACGGCGCGCAACGCGCGTGTCGCGATTCTGCTCGGGAGCGATCAGATCGACTGGCGAATCGAGGGCGCCAAGCGCATCGCCGACAAATACTACAACTCCGCCTTCGTCGTGCGTCCCGACGGCAGCACGGCTGGCTCATATCGCAAAATGCACCTGGTGCCGTTCGGCGAGTACGTCCCGCTGAAAGAGCTCCTCTTCTTCGCCGGACCGCTCGTCGAAGCGGTCGGACCGTTTTCCGCCGGCGTCGATCCGACGCTCTTGCCGGTGAACGGCCATCCGATCAGCGTGGCGATCTGCTACGAGGTCGTGTATCCGGATCTGATTCGGCAGTTCGTCGTGCGCGGCAGCGAGTTGCTGACGACGATCACCAACGACGCCTGGTTCGGGACGACCTCGGCGCCGTATCAGCATTTCGAGCAGGCCTCGATGCGCGCGATCGAAGAGGGGCGGTATCTCGTCCGGTCCGCGAACACCGGGATCAGCGGCATCGTGGATCCGTACGGGCGCGTGATCGTCCGCAGCCGCATCTTCGAGCCAGCCGTCCTCCTCGGCGACGCGCGATTTCTCCGCGGCTCGACCTTCTACACGCGCCACGGGGACATCGTGGCCTACGCGTCGGCGGTGATGACGCTGGTGCTGGTGGTCCTCTCCAGACGGCGTGTACAATGAGCCATGCCTACCGTCGACGACATGATGCGCCGCTACGAGGACCTCAGCCGACGCGCTGCGAATCTGCGGAGCTATCTTTGAAGTTTCCCGCCCCGACGACGAACTGAACCGCCTCGAGGCGCGCGCCGCCGCGCCAGATTTCTGGAAAGACCAGGCCGAAGCGCAAAAGGTCCTGCAGCGCCGCAGACGCCTCGAACAGGATCGCGATCTGATCGCGTCGCTGAAAAAGCGCAGCGACGACCTCGGCGTGCTCATCGAGTGGGCGCACGCCGGGGAATCGGTCGATGACGAATTCGCGCAGGCGCTCGACGGGCTCGATCTGGAAGTGCAGGCCGGCGAAATCAAGAAGATGCTCGGCGGCGAACACGATCGCAAGAACGCGATCGTGACGATCCATCCCGGCGCCGGCGGCACCGAATCGCAGGACTGGGCGGAGATGCTCCTGCGGATGTACCTCCGCTGGACCGAGCGCCGCGGCTTCAAGCGCGAGCTGATCGACTATCAGCCCGGGGAAGAAGCGGGCTTGAAAAGCGTCACCTTTACGGTGACCGGGGAGTACGCGTTCGGCCTGATGTCGGCGGAAGTGGGCGTCCATCGGCTGGTGCGTATCTCGCCCTTCGATCAAGCCGCGCGCCGCCACACCTCGTTCGCCTCGGTCTACGTCTGGCCCGAGCTGCCCGAAGACGTCGACATCCAGATCGAGGACAAGGACATCCGCATCGACACCTATCGCTCGAGCGGCGCCGGCGGCCAGCACGTCAACGTCACCGACTCCGCCATCCGCATCACCCATTTCCCGACCGGCATCGTCGTCTCGTGCCAGAACGAGCGATCGCAGCATCGCAACCGCGACTCGGCGATGCGAGTGCTGAAGGCGCGGCTCTACGATCTGAAAGTGAAAGAAAACCAGCAGAAGCTCGATCAGATTGGCGGCGCGAAGAAGGAAATCGGCTTCGGCAGCCAGATCCGCAGCTACGTGCTGGCGCCCTATCGGATGGTGAAGGATCACCGGACGAAAGAGCAGGTGGGCGACGTGGATCGCGTGCTCGACGGCGACATCGACG
>DAIUKO010000046.1:0-1268 GCA_036848175.1 Vicinamibacterales bacterium
GCGTGAGCTTTGAATCTCGACGTGATCATCGCCGCGTCGTCGTCACCGGCATCGGCCTCGTCTCACCCTCTGGCCTTGGAACTGAGGAGACCTGGCGGTCGACTCTGGCGGGGCGATCGGGGATTGCGCCCATCACGCTGTTCGACGCCTCACACTACTCGACTCGGTTTGCGGGCGAAGTGAAGGGGTTCGACCCGCTCGTCTGGCTCGACAAGAAGGACCTCAAGAAATGCGGCCGCTTCATTCAGTTTGCCCTGGCCGGCACCTCAATGGCGATCGTCGCGAGCCGGCTTCACATTCATCCAGGGAACGCGGCTCGTGTCGGCGTGACGATCGGGAGTGGCATCGGCGGCTTTGAGGTCATTGAACGCGAGCACCAAATCCTGCTCAAACGCGGCCCCGAGCGTGTGTCACCTTTTTTTATCGTTGCCGCGCTGGTGAATCTCGCGGCGGGCCAGGTGGCAGTGCGGTTCGGCGCAAAGGGCCCCAACTCCGCGGTTGCGACGGCGTGCACGACGGGCGCGCACGCGATCGGCGACGGGTTCCGGCTGATCCAGAACGGCTACGCGGACGCGATGATCTGCGGCGGCACAGAAGCAGCGGTTACGCCATTGGGCATCGCCGGTTTTTCCGCAATGCGCGCGTTGTCGACTCGAAACGACTCGCCTGAGCAGGCGAGCCGGCCATGGGATCAACACCGCGATGGGTTTGTCGTCGGGGAAGGCGCTGGCATTCTGGTTCTGGAAGAACTCGAGCACGCGACTCGACGCGGTGCGCCGATCTTGGCGGAGCTAGTTGGCTATGCGATGACCTCCGACGCGCATCACGTGACCACACCGCCTGAAAACGGTGAAGGCGTCGCTCGTGTCATGACGGCGGCACTAGAGGACGCCGGCCTGCGGCCACATCAGGTTCAATATCTCAACGCGCACGCCACATCAACGCCTCTCGGCGATCGCGCCGAAACCGCGGCCATCGAACACGTGTTCGGCAGAGCCGCGCGCGGCCTTGCCGTCAGCTCGACGAAGTCGATGACCGGCCATCTGCTGGGCGCTGCCGGCGCAGTCGAAGCGGGCCTGACGGTCCTCGCCCTTCGAGATCAGGTCGCCCCCCCGACTATTAATCTCACGACGCCGGATGCCGATAACACTTTGAATCTGATCGTGCATCGGGCGGCGCCGATGCCGATTATGTATGCCATGACAAATTCTTTTGGCTTCGGCGGGACCAACGCCAGTCTCATCTTCTCATCGCGTCCCTGATTCGTC
>DAIUKO010000046.1:1368-32780 GCA_036848175.1 Vicinamibacterales bacterium
GTCCTGACCAGACGATTGTTGGTGGGCAAATGGTGGGCAGAAGGGACGGCTGTACGCAGAAATGGCCCGAATTTCAGGCCATTTCGTGTCCTGGTGCGGAAGGGGGGATTCGAACCCCCACGCTCTTGCGAGCGCCAGCCCCTCAAGCTGGTGCGTCTGCCAGTTCCGCCACTTCCGCGATGAGAGGGTCTGTAACTTCTATCTCGGTCCCGTCGGACCGGTCGCCGGTTTTGCCGGCGTCGTGGCCGGCGCGGGCGTTGGTGTCAACGGTGCCTTCTGCGGCGAGCCCGGGACGCTCGATGGCGGCGGCGGCCCGCCGCCGCTGACGATCGATCCGGGGCCGCGCTGGCCCATGATCGCCAGCGCGAGCGCGCCGAGCATGAACAGCACCGCGAGCACGGTCGTCGCCTTCGACAACACCGTCGCGCCGGCACGCGCGCCGAACGCCGACTGACTGCTGCCGCCGCCGAACGCGGCCGCCATGTCACCCTTGCCCTGCTGCAGCAGGATGACCAGCAGCAGCAGCAGGCACACAATCACGTACAGAGCCGAGAGCAGGTAATACGTAACAATCATAAAGTTTGTGACGTCGGAAAACGGTAATTATACTGCAGCCCGGCGGCTCTTCGCGACGATATCCGCGAAGCTCTTGACCTCGAGGCTCGCCCCGCCAACGAGCGCGCCGTCCACGTCAGGTTCGGCGATGAGCTCGCGAATATTGTCCGGCTTTACGCTGCCGCCATAAATCACGTGACAGCGATCGGCCGCGTCGGCGCCGAACCACTGACGGAGGCGCTGCCGGATGTGCGCGTGCGCCTCGCCCGCCTGCGCCGCGGTCGCATTGCGACCCGTGCCGATCGCCCACACCGGCTCGTAGGCGATGACGAGCTCAGACAACTCGTTGCTGGTGAAGCGATCCAAGCCTTCCTTGATCTGGCGATCGAGCACCGAAAACGTCTCGTCGCGCTCCCGTTCTTCGAGCGTCTCGCCGACGCACACGATTGGCGTCAATCCTGACGCGATGGCGGCCAGCAGCTTCTTGTTGACGATGGCATCGGTTTCACCGAACAGCCGGCGCCGCTCCGAATGGCCGATGATCACGTACTCCGCGCCGGCTTCCTTGATCATCGCACCGGAGACTTCGCCGGTGAACGCTCCCGAGCCCTCCCAGTACAGATCCTGCGCCGCGACGCCGATGTTCGTATTGCGCGCCGCTTCGGCCGCGGCATGCACCGCGGTGAACGGCGGCGCGATCACGATCTCGACGTCGCCGATGTCCTTGACGACGAGCCTCAGCTCCTTGACGAAATAGACCGCCTCGTGCACGGTCTTGAACATCTTCCAGTTTCCCGCGATCAGAGGCATGCGCATCGGTGAATCCCGTCCAGCCCTTCCTGCGTTCCCGCCTATCCGACCCGCTTATCCGTCAGCGCCGCGACACCGGGCAGCGTCTCTCCCGCGAGGAATTCGAGCGACGCGCCGCCGCCGGTCGAAATGTGCGTGATGCGATTGGCGACGCCCGCCTTCTTGACTGCGGCGATCGAATCGCCGCCGCCGATGATCGTCGTGCCCTGAACCGACGCCACGGCCTTTGCGATCGCGTTCGTGCCGGTCGCAAACGCCTCGATCTCGAACACGCCCATCGGACCGTTCCACACCACCGTCTTGGCCCCGGCGATCAGCGTTTGGTAGGCCTTGATCGTCGCCGGCCCGATGTCGACGCCGAAACGACCGCCGATGGCGGCATCGCCAACCATCAACACTTCGTGCGTGCTGCCTTCCTCGACACGGTCGGTGACGACGTGATCGACGGGCAGCTCGATGGTGACGCCCCGCTTCGCCGCGTCCGCTTCGATCGCGCGAGCGGCGTCGAGCTTGTCGTCTTCCACGAGCGATTTGCCGACGGCGATCCCGCGCGCCTTGAAGAAGGTGTAGGCCATGGCGCCGCCGATGATCAATCGATCGACTTTGCCGAGCATGTTCGTGATGACGTCGATCTTGTCCGACACCTTGGCGCCGCCGAGGATCGTCACGAACGGCCGCTCCGGCGATTCGAGCGCGCGGCCGAGATAGCGGAGCTCGGTCTCCATCAGAAATCCCGCGGCCGCGCGCCGGAAATTGTGAGTGATCGCTTCGACCGACGCGTGGGCACGGTGCGCCGCGCCGAACGCGTCGTTGACGTACTCGTCCGCGAGCGCGGCGAGTTGCTTGGCGAACGCCGGATCGTTCTTCTCTTCTTCGGGATGAAAGCGCAGGTTCTCGAGCAGGACGACGCCGCCGCCCGCCTGGTGCGCGCGATCGACGGCCTGCGCTGCGTCGCTGCCCACACAGTCGTCGGTCGAGGTGACCGGTCGGCCGAGCATGTCGGCGAGCCGCGCGGCAACCGGCCGCAGACTCATCTGCGGATTCGGTTTGCCCTTCGGTCTGCCGAGATGACTCGCCAGCACCACGGTCGCGCCCTGCGCGAGCGCGTAGGTGATCGTCGGGAGCGACGCCTCGATCCGCGTCACGTCGCCGATTTCTCCGCCCTTGATCGGGACGTTGAAATCGACGCGGATGAACAGACGCGTTCCGCGGAGATCGAGATCCTTGATCGAGAGCTTCACAACCCTTTGTCGACCAGCAGCCGCAGGAGATCGACACAGCGGCTCGAATAGCCCCACTCGTTGTCGTACCAGGAGAGGACCTTGACGAAATCGCCGTCCATGACCCTCGTGTAAGGCGCGTCGACGATGGACGAGTGCGGGTTGCCTCGGAAATCGATCGACACGAGCTCGTCGGTCGAGAACTGCAGGTATCGCTTCATCGGTCCCTCGGCGGCGCTCCGCAACGCGGCATTCACTTCTTCAGCAGTCGTCTTCTTCTCGACGAGCGCGTTGAGATCCACGACCGACACGTTGGGCGTCGGCACTCGCATCGCGAAGCCGTCCAGCTTGCCCTTCAGCTCCGGCATCACCTCGCCCACTGCGGTGGCCGCGCCCGTCGTCGTCGGGATCATCGAGAGCGCCGCCGCGCGCGCGCGGCGCAGGTCCTTGTGCGGGAGATCGAGCAGGTTCTGATCGTTCGTGTAGGAGTGGATGGTGGTCATCCAGCCTTTCTTGATGCCGAACGTCTGATGGATCACCTTGGCGAGCGGCGCCAGGCAGTTGGTCGTGCAGGAGGCGTTCGAGATGATCTGATGCTTGCCGGGATCGTATTTGTCGTCGTTCACGCCGAGAACCATGGTGATGTCGGGTCCCTTCGCGGGCGCGGTGATGACCACCTTCTTCGCGCCGGCGGCAACGTGCTTGGCGGCGGCATCGCGGCTCGTGAAGAGGCCGGTCGATTCGAAGACCACGTCGACGCCGAGATCCTTCCACGGCAGCTGTGCCGGATCCTTGATCGACAACACCTTGAACCGGTCGCCGTCGACCGAAATGCAGTCCTGCGCGGCCTCGACCTTTGCGTGCAGATTGCCGAGCACGGAATCGTACTTCAGCAGATGCGCGAGCGTCTCCGCACTCGTGAGATCGTTGACCGCCACGAAATCGATGTTCTTGTCGCCGAGCGCCGCGCGCATGATGTTCCGGCCGATGCGGCCGAAGCCGTTGATGCCGACTTTCACTGCCATCGATCGCCTCCAGACAAACGTTTCATTCTACAATAGCCGCCTGCCATGTACTCCCTCTACAGCCTGCTGACGCTCGTCGTCTTCGTCGTCATCTCGCCGTACTTCGTCTATCAGGCGATCCGCTACAAGAAGTACATCGGCAGCCTGCGCCAGCGCCTCGGGTTCCTGCCGATCACGTTCAACATCGACGGCGACGATTCGATCTGGATCCATGCCGTATCCGTCGGCGAGGTCCTCACCGCGCGCGCGCTCGCCGCCGATCTGAAGACGCGCTATCCGCGCCTGCGGCTGTTTCTCTCGACGACGACCGTCGCGGGCGAGCAGATTGCGCGCCGCCAGATCCAGCAGGCCGACGGCGTCTTCTATTTTCCGTTCGACTGGACCTTCACGTCGCGGCGCACGCTGAACCTGGTACGGCCGCGGCTGTTTCTGATGATGGAGACCGAAATCTGGCCGAACCTGCTGCGCCTGTGCCGCAAGCGCGGCGTCAAGACGGCGGTGATCAACGGCCGGATTTCCCAGCGTTCCTATCCGCGCTACCGGATCGTCCGCCCGTTCTTCCGGCGCGTCCTCGCCGACATCGATCGCTTCTGCATGCAGAGCGAGGAATCGGCTCACCGGCTGGTCTCGCTCGGCGCCGACCCTGCGCGCGTCACCGTGACGGGCAGTTTGAAGTTCGATTCGGTCCAGCGGCCGGTTCCGTCGACGCACGCGCGGCCGCGCGACCGCGTCCTCCGCTTCTTCCGGGTCTCGCCGAATCGCACGGTCATCGTCGCCGGCAGCACCATCAAAGGCGAAGAGACCGCGGTGCTGCGCGCGTTCGCGCGCGTCAAGGCGGCGCAGCCGAGCGCGCTGTGTGTGATCGCGCCGCGACAGCCGGAACGGTTCGGCGAGGTCGAGCGCCTGGCGCGCGACGCCGGATTCGTCGTCATGCGCCGTACGGCGCTGCCGATCGACGCCGAGCCGCGCGCCGATGTCATCGTGCTCGACACGATCGGCGAGCTGGCGCAGCTCTATCAACTGGCGACCGCGGTGTTCGTCGGCGGCAGCCTCGCCGATCATGGCGGCCACAACATTCTCGAGCCGGCGGTGTTCGGCAAGCCGATCGTGTTCGGACCGCACATGCAGAATTTCAAGGAGATCGCCGACGTGTTCCTGTCGAACGACGCGGCGATCCAAGTCCAGTCCGATCGCGAGCTCGACGGCACGATCGTCGCGCTCGTCACCGATCCGGTCCGCCGCGCGCGCCTCGGCGCGGCGGCGCGCGCGCTGGTCGAGGCCAATCGCGGCGCGAAAGAAAAGACGCTCGCGGTCGTCAGCGAGCTCCTGCCGGTGCCCGGCTCCGGGTCGGTCGTCCGTCCCTTCCGACTGGTTCATTGATTGGTGCATTGAGCGCGTTCTACGGCGCAGTCGCGGCGTGGCGGCGCCGCTGGTACACGCGCGACGCGTCGCGGCGGCATCGTCTGGTGAACCCGGTCGTCAGCGTCGGCAACCTGCGCGTCGGCGGCAGCGGCAAGACGCCGATCGTCGAGTACATCGCGCGGCTGCTGCGCGATCACGGCGAGCGCCCGGCCGTGCTCACGCGCGGGTATGCGCGGCGCGTCTCCCCCGCGGGCGTGACCGTCGTCTCCGACGGTTCGACGCTGCGTGCGTCTCTCGATACCGCCGGCGACGAGCCGTTGATGCTCGCCCACGCGCTGCCGGGCGTCGCGGTGCTCGTCGGCGCCGACCGCTATCTGTCGGGCTGTCTCGCCGAGCGAAAACTCGGCGCCACGGTGCACATTCTCGACGACGGGTTCCAGCACGTGGAGCTCGAGCGCGACGTCGATCTGCTGCTCGTGGCGGAGGAGGATCTCGCGGATCAGCCGTTGCCGGCGGGACGGCTGCGCGAGCGAATCACCGCGGCGACCTGTGCCGACGCCGCGCTGGTGACGGCCGGCTACGACACCGCGGCGGAGCGCATCGGCCGGATGATGGGCATTCAGAAAGTCTTCCGGGTCACCCGCACGATTGGCGCACCCCACATGGTCACCGGGACGCGTGAATCAGTCGTCGTGCCGCCGCAGTCGCGCGTCTTCGTCGTCACTGGCATCGCGCGGCCGGAACGGTTCATCAACGACGTGGTCGGCGCCGGATGGGACGTGTCGGGGATGCTGACGTTCCGGGATCACCATCGCTACCGCGCGAGCGATATCAGGCGGATCGCCGCAGCCGCGAAGAGCGCGGCGTCCGCGATCGTGTTGACGACCGAGAAGGATGCGATCCGGCTGGCCGCATGCGACCTCGGCGATCTGCCGATCGCGTCGGTGCCGCTGATTGTCGGCGTCGAGCCGGCTGCCGCGTTCAGGACCTGGCTCCTCGAGCGCCTTGGGAAGTCGCGTGCGACATAAGCTCGAGTACCTGATCGTGCGTGCGCTCGTGGCCATCGTGCGGTTCACGCCCGACTGGCTGGTTCGCGCGGGCGGGTCGGCGATCGGCCTGGCCTTCTATGTCGTCGATCGCGGACACCGGCGCATCGCCGAGCGCAATCTCGCGACCGCGTTTCCGCTGCGGTCGAAATCGGCGCGGCGCGCGATCGCCCGGGCCGCGTTCGCGCATTTCGGACGCATCCTGATGGAGCTGCTGAAGTTCAGCACCTTCTCGAACCAGCAGATGCTCGCGCGCGTCGAATTCGACGGCGCCGATCGCGCCCGCGCCGCCTATGCGCAGGGCCGCGGCGTCCTCTTCGTCACCGGCCACTTCGGATTCTGGGAACTGCAGGCGCTCGTGCACGCGCTGCACGTCGAACCCGTTGCCGTGCTGGGTCGCGCGCTCGACAACCCGTATCTCAACACGCTTCTGGAAAGAATCCGCGAGCGCACCGGCAACACCGTGCTGTATCGGAAGGGCACCATCCGCCGCGTCATGCGGACGCTGGAGGCGAACCACGGCGTCGCCGTGCTGATCGATCAGCACATCATGAGCCGCGACGCCATCTACGTGGATTTCTTCGAGCAGCCGGCCGCAACCACGTCGGCGGTCGCCGCGCTCGCGCTCCGCACCGGCGCGATCGTGATGCCGGTGTTCGCGCTGCCGATCGGCCGCGGCCGCTACAGGATGATCTACGAGCACCCGGTCGAGCCGCCGCGCATCGAAGGCGAGCACGCGATTCGCGAGTTCACGCAGCGATGCACCGACGTGCTCGAGATGTACGTGCGGCGTCACCCGGAGCTGTGGCTGTGGATGCATCGCCGCTGGCGCGAAGACGAACCGGCCGTCGAGGATGTGCCGGGAATGTTCCCCGCCGCCGAGCGCGACGCTGAGTGATCAGGAAATCCTTGCCGCGATCGGCATGCGCCAACCGGTGCCGAACGCGCGGTCGGTCACCTTCAGTCCCGGCGCGGCCTGCTTGCGCTTGAACTCGGCGCCTCGCACCAGCTTCAGGACCCGCGCCACCGTCGCGGCGTCGAATCCGGCGGCGACGATGTCGTCGGCCGGCTGGTGCAGCTCGACGTGGCGACGGAGGATCTCGTCGAGGATGTCGTACGGCGGCAGCGAGTCTTCGTCTTTCTGGTTCGGCCTCAGCTCCGCCGAAGGCGCCTTGGTCAAGCTCGCCTCCGGGATGATCGGCCTGCCGGCGCTCTGGTTCCGCCACCGCGCGACGCGGTACACCATCGTCTTCGGCACGTCGGCGATGACCGCGAGGCCGCCGGACATGTCGCCGTAGAGCGTGCAGTACCCGACCGCGAGCTCGGACTTGTTGCCGGTCGTCAGCAGCAGCGCGCCGCGCTGATTCGAAAGCGCCATCAGCAGCGCCCCGCGAATCCGCGCCTGGATGTTCTCCTTGGCGACGCCGGCGTCGCAATCGCCGAAGGCGTCGGCGAGCGTCGCGTCGTAGGCGCGCATCACCGCCTCGATCGGCAGCGTCATCGTCTCGATCCCGAGGTTCGACGCGAGCTGTCGCGCGTCGTCGATGCTGCCGCGGCTCGAGTACGGCGACGGCATCAGGACGCCGAGGACGCGGCTGGCGCCGACCGCCTCGACCGCTACTGCGGCGGTCAGCGCCGAATCGATCCCGCCCGACAGTCCGAGCACGACGTGCGTGAAGCCGCACTTGCGGACGTAATCGCGCGTACCGAGCACGAGCGCGCGCCAAATCTCGGATTCGATGCCGAGATCCTCGGCGGCGCTAATGGTCGGACCGGCGAGATCGCAGATGACGACGTCGGCCTCGAACGAGCGGCCGCGGGCGATCGGCCGTCCTTCGGCGTTGAACGCGCAGCTGCGGCCGTCGAACACGAGATCGTCGTTGCCGCCGAACTGATTCACGTAGGTCATCGCCACGCGGTGCCGCCGGGCCATGCTGCTCAGCATCTCCTCGCGGCGGGCGTGCTTGCCGGCGCTGAACGGCGACGCCGACAGATTGAGCACGACGTCGGCGTTCGCGGCCGCGAGCTCTTCGACCGGATCGTGATGGTAGCGGCGCCGCTTCCAGAAATCGCGATCGTTCCAGATGTCTTCGCAGATGCTGATGCCGAGCCGATGGCCGGCGACGTCGAGCACCTGCGCGCCGTGAAACGGCTCGAAGTAGCGGTCCTCGTCGAACACGTCGTAGGTCGGCAGCAGCGCCTTGCGGAACCGCTGCTCCACGCGGCCGCCGCGCAGCAATGCGGCGGCGTTGAACAGCGGCCGCCCTTCGGCGGCGTCGTTCGGTTCGGGGAGGCCGACGATCACCGGCGGCAGTCCCGCAGAGCGTTCAGCGAGATCCGCGAGCGCCTCCCAACTGCGATGAACGAACTCGACGCTGAGCAGGAGATCGCGCGGCAGGTAGCCAACCAGCGCGAGCTCGGGCGTGACGGCGAGATCGGCGCCGCTCGCCCGCGCCTTCTCGAGCGCGTCGAGAATCAGCTGCGCGTTGCCAGCCAGATCGCCGACGGTCGGATTGATTTGCAGCAGCGCGATCTTCATCGTGTCCCGGCGGGCCGGTGCGTCATTCGGTGAAGCGGTACTTCAGGAGGACCCACAAGGCGACGAAGCCGGCCGTCCAGGTGATCTTCTTGCCCTGATCGTAGTTCCGCCCGGCGTACGTGATCGGCACTTCGTAGACGCGGTAGCCGCGCTTGAAGATCTTCGCAGTCAGCTCCGGCTCGATGCCGAAGCCGTTCGACTTCAGCGTCATCGAGCGGATCACGTCGGTCCGCATCGCCTTGTAGCACGTTTCCATGTCGGTGAGGATCGTGTTGTAGAGCACGTTGGTGGCGAGGGTCAGGAACTTGTTGCCGACGTAGTGAGCGAAGAGAAACGCGCGATGCCGGCCGAGAAACCGCGATCCGTAGACGACGTCGGCCTTGCCGTCGCAGATGAGCTCGATGAGCTGCGGATATTCCTCGGGCGAGTACTCGAGATCGGCATCCTGCACGACGACCAGGTCGCCGGTGACGGCGGCAAAACCGCGACGGAGGGCCGCGCCCTTGCCGGCGTTCTTCTGCCGGAGCAGCGTGAATTTGAGCTCGGGCTGCAGCGCGTCGAGAATCTCGCTCGTGCCATCGCTCGATCCGTCATCGACGACAATCAGCTCGATGCGGAGCGGAACGGCGAGCACGCGGCGGACGATCTCTTCGATCGTGGTACGCTCGTTATACACGGGCATCACGACCGATAGCAGCCGATAGTTGTCGCGCATCGCGGAATCCACAAGGTACCACAGCATGAATCGTCTGGTCATCCTGGCGCCGAACTGGCTCGGCGACGCCGTCATGGCGCTGCCGGCGATCGCCGACGTGCGCCGCGAGTGGCCGCGCGCCGACATCATCGTCGCCGCGCGGCCGTCGATTGCGCCGCTCTTCCGGATCGTTGGCGAGGTCAACGGCATCGCCGACGTGGACCATCTCGACCACGCGTTCGACGCCGCGCTGCTTCTGCCGAATTCCTTTCGATCGGCGCTGCTCGTCAAGCGGGCGCGGATTCCCGAGCGATGGGGCTATCGCACGCAATTGCGCGGCGCGCTGCTGACACGCGCGATCGATCCGTCGAAGGGCGTTCATCAGGTGGAGTATTACCAGCATCTCGTGCATGCGCTTGGCGTCCCGAACGGTCCAATCGAACCGCGGCTCACCGTTCCTGATGCGGTGCGCGAGGCGGGGGCGCGCTTGCTCGCCGACGCGGGATGGGACGGCGCGGCGCCGCTCGTCGCCCTGGCGCCGGGCGCCGCCTACGGCAGCGCGAAGCGATGGCCGGCCGAATCGTTCGCGGAGCTCGCCGGCGCCCTCGCGTCCGACGGCGTGCAGTGCGTGACGATCGGCTCGGCGGCCGACGCTGCCACCGCGTCCGACGTCGCGCGAGCGGTTGATGCCGGTGGCCACGATTGCGTCGGACTCCGTTCTCTGGTCGGCAAGACGGATCTTCCGACGCTTGCGGGTGTCCTCGCGAATTGCCGCGCGCTCGTCACCAACGATTCAGGCGCAATGCACCTGGCCGCCGCATGCGGCGTCGCCGTGACGGCCGTCTTCGGTCCGACCGACGAGCGCGCGACGCGGCCGATCGGCGACGGGCACACCATCATCACGCACGAGGTCTGGTGCCGGCCCTGCATGCTCCGCGAGTGTCCGCTCGATCATCGCTGCATGCTGGCCATCGCGCCGGCCGACGTCACAGTGGCGGCGCGAAGGAGCCTGTGAGACGCGCGGTCTTCCTCGATCGCGACGGCGTCGTGATCGAAGAGGTGTCCTACCTGTCGTCGATGAAGCATCTCGCGCTGTTTCCGTGGACGATTGACGCGATCCGCGCGCTGAATCGCGCGGAACTGGCCGTCGTGGTCATCACCAATCAGTCGGGCATCGCGAGAGGGTTTTTCACCGAAGCGTTCGTGGACGAGGTGCACCGCGAGATGAGCGCGCGCCTCGCCGTCGGCGGCGCCCGCATCGATGCGTATTACTATTGTCCGCACCATCCCGACGGCCGCGTCACCGAATACGCGCGGTCCTGCGACTGCCGCAAGCCTGGACGCGGACTCGTCGATCGCGCGGCGCGCGATCTGAATCTGGATCCGGCACGCTCGTTCGTCGTCGGCGACAAATGGAGCGACATCGAGCTGGCGCATGCGGCCGGCGCTCGCGGAGTTCTGGTGCGCACGGGACATGGCGTGGACGAGCTGCGCCTCGACAGGGGAGATGCGGCGGATGCTGTCGTGGACAATCTGGCGGCCGCCGCCAGCTGGATCCTGAAAAGTCTGAAGTCTGAAGTCTGAAGTCGGAAGCCAGAACTCAGAAGATGTTGATCGCGCGTTCCGTTCATCCACTTCCCGGCGAAGCCGAGCACAAAGAGCGGCTCCTCGCGCTCGTCGACGGCTTCTCGAGCCGCCGCGTCCTCGTAATCGGCGATCTGATTGCCGACGAATTCATCTACGGCGAGGTCGCTCGCGTGTCGCGTGAGGCGCCGGTGCTGATCCTGAAGTACGACGCAACCGAGATGGTCGCGGGCGGCGCCGGCAACGCCGCGAACAACGTCGCGGCGCTCGGCGGCCGCGCGCGGCTCGTCGGCCTGGTCGGCGGCGATCCGGAAGGGCGACGGCTGCTGGCCAGTTTCGATCGCGGCGTCGATCGCGCGCACGTCGTGCGCGCCGGAGCGTACCGGACTCCGGTCAAGACGCGCATCCTCGCCGGCGGCGTTCACGCCGCGCGGCAGCAGGTGGTGCGCATCGATCGTGAAGCGGGGTGGCCGCTGGCCGAGACGGTCAGCCGTGCGCTTGCGAAGCGGATCGCACCGGCGCTCGAGGCCTGCGATGCCGTTCTGCTTTCCGACTACGGATCCGGGCTGATCACGCCCGCGCTGGCCGCCGTGATACGCCGAACGGTGGCGAAGCGCGCACGCCGGCGGCCGATTCCGGTGCTGCTCGATTCGCGCTACCGGCTGCTCGACTATCGTGGACTGACCACCTGCACGCCGAACGAGTCGGAGGTCGAGCAGGTGCTCGGCATCCACATCGACGATGATGCGGGCGCCCTCGAACGGGCGGGCCGGACGCTGCTCCGGCGTACCGGCATGTTGGCGGTGCTCGTCACCCGCGGCAGCCGCGGCATGGCGCTGTTTCAACCGAAGCAGCCGACGAGCCACATTCCGATCTTCGGATCGGACGAAGTCACCGATGTCACCGGCGCCGGCGACACCGTCATCGCAACCTTCGGCCTCGCCCTGGCGGCGGGCGCATCGTTCTACGAAGCGGCGCGCCTCGCGAATTACGCCGGCGGACTCGTCGTCATGAAGCGCGGGACGGCGACGGTCGCGGCTCGCGAGCTCGTCGACGCGATTACGGCCGATCACGACACGACCGTCGAGCCATGGTCGCAGGAAGGACCTGCGCAGGGGCGACGGCCGTGATCGTGTCCGAATCGCAGTTGATCGAGGCGATCGGACGCGAGCGGTCAGCCGGTCGCACCGTCGCGTTCGCCAACGGCTGCTTCGATCTCCTGCACGCGGGACACGTCCGATATCTGCGCGGCGCCGCCGCTGAAGCCGATCGGTTGGTCGTCGCCATCAACGATGATGCGTCGGTCGCGGCGCTGAAGGGCCCGGGCCGTCCCGTCCTGCCCGCCGCCGATCGCGCGGAGCTCGTCGCCGGTCTGCGATCGGTCGATTACGTCGTCGTGTTCGCAGACCCAACCGTCGAACGTCTGTTGCTCCTCCTGAAACCGGACGTGCACTGCAAGGGGACCGATTACACGACCGACACCGTGCCCGAGCGCGCCGTGGTCGCGGCGTACGGCGGCCGCACCGCGATCGTCGGCGACCCGAAGCATCACGCGACGCGCGATCTGATTGCGCGCATCAAGGCCGACCAACGACCGATCAACGACCAATGACCCACGACCAATGCGATTTCTGATCGTGCGGCTGGGCGCGCTCGGCGACATCGTGCACGCGATCCCGGTCGCCGCCGCGCTGCGCCGCGCCTTCCCCGACGCGCGCATCGATTGGCTGGTCAGCGCAAAGCATCGCGAGATCCTCGATCTCGTCCCGGTCATCGATCGCCGTCTCGTGATCAACGATCGGACGGACGCGCGCGGTGGATCGTCGATGGTGCGCGCGGTTCGCGAATTGCGCGCGGCGCAGTACGACGTCGCCATCGATCTTCAGGGTCTGATCAAGTCGGCGATGCTGGCGCGCGCATCAGGCGCGGCCCGCGTCGTCGGATTCTCGGGAGCCTACGCGCGCGAGCGGTTCGCGCGCCTCTTCTACAGCGACGTCTACGATCCCGGCCGCGGCGGCCTCTACGATCCACGGGAGACCCGGCACGTCGTCGAGATCAATCTCGGTGTGCTGACGGCGATCGGCCTGAATCCCGGACGGGCAGAGTTTCCGATCGACGACGTCGCATCAGCGGCCGCGCGCGACGCGTGCGAACGAACCGGCGGGCGCTACGCGCTGCTCAATCCGGGTGCGGCGTGGCCGAACAAGCGATGGCCGCCCGCGCGCCTTGCCGACGTCGCCCGCACGCTGCACGAACGGCACGACCTGATGTCGGTCGTGCTCTGGGGACCTGGCGAAGAGCCGCTGGCACGCGAGGTCGTCGCCGACGCTGACGGCGCCGCGATCCTGTCGCCGCCGACCAGCATTGCCGATATCGTGGCGCTGTGCCGCGGCGCGGCGCTCATGGTCTCGGGCGACACAGGACCCACGCACATCGCGTCGGCGGTCGGGACGGCGGTGGTCGGCATCTACGGTCCGACGCGGCCGGCGCGCAACGGGCCGTTGTCGCCCTACGACGTGACCGTGTCGCGGGACGCGGTCTGTCAGTGCCATCATCTGCGGCGCTGCATCCGCGATCGTATGTGTCTGCTCGACATCGATGTCAGCGAAGTGGTCGGCGCCGTCGAGCGCCGGCTTGCGGCCGAGCCGAGCCGTGTCTAGCAGCCGGCAGCGTCATGTGTGGCGCGATTTTCTGGTCCACACGCTCGCGCGGCTGCGGGTGACGCTCGGCTTTCTCACCGGCGGACTCGTGCTGCTGCTCGCGCAGCCGAGCGGACGATCGCTCGCGATTGGTCTCGGCATTGCGGCGATCGGCGAGGCGATTCGCATCTGGGCGTCGGGACATCTCAACAAGGCGCGTGAGGTGACGACCTCGGGGCCGTACCGGTGGGTGCGCCATCCGCTCTACGTCGGATCGACGGTGATGGGCGCCGGTCTCGCGATCGCATGCGCGAGCACGCTCGCGGCGTTGTTGATCGCTTTGTATCTCGCCGCGACGCTGACCGCGGCGATCAAGAATGAGGAGGCGTATCTGCGCCGTACCTTCGGCGAGCAGTACGATCTCTACCGAGAGGGTCAGCTCGCCAAGCGCGCGGCGATCGCCCGTCGGCCGCCGAAGCGATTCCGGCTCGCGCAGGCGATCGCCAACCGCGAGCACCGCGCGGTTCTCGGATTTGGTGTGGTGGTGTTGCTGCTCATCTTGAAGGCAACGTATAATGGTGCGTTTTGGCGCGCAGCCGGGACTCAGTAAGGGCGGTTAGCTCAGTGGTAGAGCACCGGCTTTACACGCCGGCTGTCACAGGTTCGAATCCTGTACCGCCCAATCTCGATTTGGGGTCGTAGTTCAGTTGGTTAGAACGCCGGCCTGTCACGCCGGAGGCCGCGGGTTCGAGTCCCGTCGACCCCGCCAACAAACTCTTTAAACCAAATAGTTTGAAGGCATCGCGATCGGGATGTGACAGCCCGATCTCTCGCCTGCCGATCTGCCTCCTCGCCGCGCCGTCGGCTTGACCTGACCGAACGACTGGCACACTCTCTTCCCGTCGGTCTCCACGAGAACCGCTGATGACGATTGCCAAACGCCTGGTCTTGCTGCTGGCCGTGCCGCTTCTGGCGCTGGTCGCTCTTGGCGCCTTTACCCGGTGGCAGCTGACGACGATCGAGACCCGGAGCCGGTTCGTCGCGGAACTGCAGGTCCCCAGCCTCGCCACGCTCGGAAACATCTCGCGAACACTTGCCGAGTTGCGGGTGCAGCTGAGGAATCATGTGCTCGCGACGAGCGAGGCCGAGCGCGTGAGCGTTCGCTCGACGTTCGAGCGAGACGGAGCCGAGTTGGGGCGACTGCTCGATCACTACGAGCGCAGTCTGATCTCCGACGACCGGGATCGCCGCCTGCTGAACGACTATCGCAATCAGTACCGGGATTGGCTGGACCGGGCGAAGCAGATCATGTCGTCGGCGGCCGCGGGACGCCGTGAAGAAGCCAGCGAGCTTCTGCGAGATCCGGCGACCGTGGACCTGGGCGAGCGGTTGAACAGCGCGTCCGTCGCGTGGATCCGGCTCAACGAGGAGCTCGCCGACTCCGCGAGCCGAACGGTCGTCGAGTCCATCACCGCCGCGCGATGGCGAATGCTGGCCGCGAACGTCGCGGCCATCCTCTTGACCTGCGTACTCGGGTTTCTCACCTTTCTGCGGATCGTGAAGCCGATTCAGGGCCTCGACGCATCTGTCAGAGCGATTGCCGCCGGGGAATACGACAAGGAGGTTCCATTTACGCGCGCGACCGACGAAACCGGCGGCCTGGCGCGCTCAGTCGACGTCCTCAAGCGGGGCGCCGTGGCGATGGACGAACAGCGCTGGGTGAAGGCGAACGTGTCGCGCGTGACGGGAGCGCTGCAGAGTGCCGCCTCGCTGGGGGAGTTCGGCCAGCGCCTCCTGTCGGACCTCGTGCCGATGCTCGGCGGTGGCGTTGCCGGATTCTATGTGCTCGACGAGGGCCAGTCCGGGCTGCGGCGCGTCGCGACATACGGCATGGCGGATGTTTTCGAGATCCCGACGGTCATCCGGCTCGGCGAGAGCCTCGTCGGTCAATGTGCGCACGAGCGGCGAACGCTCGCGCTCACGAATCTCCCGCCCGGCTACCTGCGCATTGCCTCCGGTCTCGGCGATGCCGCGCCCACGCAGGCGACGGCCATGCCGTTGATGTCCGGAGATGCGCTGCTCGGCGTGCTCGAGGTGGCATCGTTCCGACCGCTCACTCCGCGCGAGAAAGCGCTCGTCGACGAGTTGCTGCCTGTTGTCGGCATGAGCCTCGAGGTTCTGCAGCGCAACCTCCGGACAGCGGAGTTGCTCGGGCAGACTCAGGAGCAGGCGCGTCAACTCGAGACGCAGGCGGTGGAACTCGTCGGCGCCAGGCGCAAGGCCGAAGAAGCCACCGAAATGAAGTCGATGTTTCTCGCCAACATGAGCCACGAGATCCGCACGCCGATGAACGCCATCATCGGCCTGTCGCACCTGGCACTCAAGACGTCGCTGTCTCCGAAGCAGCGCGACTACGTGAGCAAGATCCACAACGCCGGCACGTCGCTGCTCGCCGTGATCAACGACATCCTCGACTTCTCGAAAATCGAGGCTGGCCGGCTCGATATCGAGGCCACGGTGTTCAAGCTGGACGAGGTGATCAGCTCGGTCACGACGCTGACGGCGCAGAAAGCCCACGACAAAGGGCTCGAGTTCCTCGCGCACGTCGCGCCGGGCATCCCCGATCATCTGCTCGGAGATCCGCTGCGTCTCGGGCAGATCCTGACCAATCTCGTCAACAACGCCGTGAAATTCACCGAGCTCGGCGAGATTCGCCTCAACATCGAGCTGATGGAGCGCACCGGAGAGAAAGTGCAACTCAAATGCTCCGTGCGCGACACGGGAATCGGCATGACGCCCGAGCAATCGGCGAAGCTGTTTCAGCCGTTTACGCAGGCCGACATGTCGACGACGCGCAAGCATGGCGGCACCGGCCTCGGTCTGACGATTTGCCGCCGGCTGGTCGAGCTGATGGGCGGCTCTATCTGGCTCGAAAGCGAGCCCGGCGCCGGGACGACGTTCTTCTTCACGGTCTGGCTCGGCGTAGGTACCGCGACCGACGCGGGAAGGATCGTTCCTGCGAAACTGGCAAAGCTTCGCGTGCTCGTCGTCGACGATAACGCCGCCGCGCGCGAGATCCTGCAGGAGCCGCTCAGCACTCTCACCAGTCGCGTCGATGCCGTCGCGTCCGGGAAGGAAGCGATCGCGGTGATCCAGGAGCGCGACGCCACCGATCCCTACGACATCGTCTTCATGGATTGGCGGATGCCGGGCATGGACGGCCTCCAGGCCAGCCGCCACATCAAGAGCGACGAGACGCTCACGCATCGACCCGCGATCGTCCTGGTGACCGCATTCGGGCGCGAAGAGGTGCGGGAGGAAGCCGAGCGGTTGCAGCTCGATGGTTTCCTGCTGAAGCCGGTGACGAAGTCCATGATCGTCGATACGCTCGTGAACGTCTTCGCCGACGGCGGCGAGGATCTGCGCGGCGCGGCCGAGGGCGAGCAGGCCTTGCGGCTGCGCGGCGCGCGAGTCCTGTTGACCGAGGACAACGAGATCAACCAGCAGATCGCCGTCGAGCTGCTCGAGGGAGCCGGCGCGACCGTCACGGTCGCCAACAACGGCCGCGAAGCGTTCGAGATGCTATCGGGCCCCGGGCAACCGCCATTCGATGTGGTGCTGATGGATCTCCAGATGCCGGAGATGGACGGTTATCAGGCGACTGCGAAGCTGCGCGCCGATTCGCGCCTGGCAGCGCTTCCGATTATCGCGATGACGGCGCACGTCACGGTGGAGGAGCGCCAGCGCTGTCTCGCCGCGGGCATGAACGATCACGTCGCCAAACCGATCGATCCGGCGGCGCTGTTCGAGGCCGTCGGGCGCTTCTACAAGCCCGCTGAAGGCACACCGGCCGGTGAGCAGCCGTCCGGTCCACCGCCGCAGGAGGCCCTGCCGTCAATCGCCGGCCTCGACACAAACGATGGCTTGTCTCGGGTCGGAGGCAACCGGAAACTCTACGCGAGGATCCTTCGCCAGTTTGCCGATCAACAGGGCCCCGCGCCGGATCAGATCGCCGACGCGCTCGCGAAAAGGGACCACGCGCTCGCGGAACGGCTCGCCCACACGCTCAAGGGCGTCGCCGGCAACGTCGGCGCGAAGGGCGTTCAGTCGGCCGCGGCCGTACTCGAACGCGTGATTCGCGCCCGCGCGAACTCAGACGAGGTGGAGCGAGCCATGCAACATGTGGGATCCGTGCTCGGACCGCTGGCCGCGGGAATACGAGCAGCGCTCGCCGCCGCCGCGTCCGAAGCAGCAGCGCCGGCTCAACCCACGGCGCCGACGAGCCCGGCTCGATCACGTGAGGCGGCGGCGCAGCTCGCCGCGCTGTTGTCGGACTCGGATCCAGCGGCGGGCGAGTTCATCGATGCCAATCGCGGTGCGCTCCGTCCGCTGTTCGACGCCGCGGGCTGGTCGGAGTTCGAAACGCTCGTCCAGGGCTACGCCTTTGCTGATGCCCAGACGCGATTGGAGCACGCCCTCGAAACCTCTGTGGTGAGCTGACGTGAAGGATCTTTCCGAGAGCCGCGTTCTCATCGTCGACGACGCGAAAACGAATATCGATATCCTGGTCGAGGCGCTGCGCGACGAGTACAAGTTGAGTGTCGCTCTAGATGGTGCTGCCGCTCTCCGAAGCGTCGAGAAGAACCCGCCGGATCTCGTGCTCCTCGATATCGTGATGCCAGGCGTCGACGGCTACGAGGTCTGCCGCCAGCTCCGCGCGCGGGAGTCGACGCGCGAACTGCCGATCATGTTTTTGAGCAGCCTCGAGGACGTCACGAACAAAACCCGCGGGTTCGAGGTCGGCGGAAACGACTACCTGACGAAGCCGTTCGAAGTGCTCGAGGTCAAGGCCCGCGTCCGGTCGCTGCTCAAGGCCAAAGCGTATGCCGATGCCGTTCGCGAAGCGACGGCCCGCGACCTGCGAATCGCGCGCGAAATCCAGATGGGCATCCTGCCCGCCGATCTCGACGCGATCACGAAGGGCACCCGTCTGGAGGTGCACGCGATCATCGAGCCGGCGCGTGAGGTGGGCGGCGACCTCTATGAGGTCCTGCGTGTCTCCGACGACCGCATCGTCGTCGCACTGGGCGACGTGTCGGGGAAGGGAATCCCGGCCGCGCTCTTCATGGCTGTCGCCGTCACCGTCCTGCGGACGCTGGCGAGGCAGATCGCCGAGCCCGACGAGATCCTGCGGCGCCTCAACGATGAACTCGCCGCGCAGAACCCGCGCGGCATGTTCGTGACGCTGCAATGTCTGGTGTTCGACCTGGCACAGGGCCGCGTGTCGTGTGCGGGCGCCGGACATCACCAACTCGCGATCGTCTCGCGAGGCCGGCCGCCGCGGCTCGCGTGTGCTTCGTCGGGACGGCCGGCCGGGTTGATGCCTTTCAATCCAATCGAACGCGAGACGCTCTCGCTCGAGCCGGACGACACGTTCGTGCTGTTCTCCGACGGCGTGTCTGAAGCGATGAACAACGCGGACGATTTCTACGGTGAAGAACGCTTGATAGCGGTGTTGGCGGCGGGCGCCTGCAGGCCAGTCGCGGACATCGTCAAGCGGGTGGTTGAGGACGTCCGCGCGTTCGCGGCCGGTGCGAAGCAATCGGATGACATCACCGTCCTGGCGGCGCGCTATGCCGCCGCGAAAGGCTGACGCGCGAGGCGGATCACGTTCGAAACGCCTGCCGTTTCATCGAGCCCCAGCCGACTTTGCCGGTCAGCGCCTGCGCGGTACCGATGCACCCCCACAGCGAGTTCAGCTGGCGATAGCCGAAGCCTTCGAGCCCGTAGACCTGCCTCCGACGAGACGGACGACTGAGACTGGTGGCGCGCGCGTCTTTGTGCGGGCTCCACAACACAGGCATCGGCGCGCGGGTCTCCACGTAGATGCATCAATCAAGGACACCGTCAAGGATTTCGCCTTGATCGGGCTATCAAGGTCACCAGAAGGGACTCGAAATCAGTCCTCGTCCCGATCACGTAATGGGTTGCAAGTGGAGGGGTCGCGGGTCACCGTCGGTTGCGCTTGGCAAATGCGGCGACGGCAGCCACCAGTTCCGCAGGATCGGCTGGTTTGCCAATGTGCATCTGAAACCCGCTTTCCAAGGCTCGCACGCGATCTTGAGATCGCGCGTACGCCGTCAGGGCAATGGCGGGAATGTCGCGCACCATCGGTTCTGGTTGGCTCCGAATCCTTCGAATCATCTCGAAGCCGTCGAGATCCGGCAGCCCGATGTCCGCGATCAGAATGTCGGGTCGAAGAGCCGCCAGTTGCTCCAGGGCGCTGAGGGCTGAATCCAGGGTGGTTACCCGTGCTCCTGCGAGTTCCAGGATCTCCACGAGGAGGGATAGCGCGTCCTGATCATCGTCCACGGCGAGTACGTGGACCCTATCAAGTCCGTGTCCCTGGCCCTGGGCGGACGACAACGTGCGGTCGCGCCCGTTCTTGCGACGTTCATCAAGGGCGGGCTGCGGGTGCACGATCATGAGCGGCAGATGGACACGAAACGTCGACCCCGTGCTCTCGCCGTCGCTGGACGCCTCAACCGACCCGCCATGCAGTTCGACAAGATGACGGACGATCGCAAGTCCCAGCCCCAGGCCTCCAAACTGACGGGTCGTGGCACTGTCTGCCTGCCGAAATCGCTCGAACAAGTGAGGCAGGAATTCCGGCTTGATGCCGACGCCTGTATCGCTGACGACAATGTCGACATGCGAATTGACTCGTTCCACACGCACCTGAACACGGCCACCCTTGGGTGTGAATTTCACGGCATTGGCAAGCAGATTCCAGACGATTTGTTGCACACGATCGGGATCGCCGGAAATCGGACCGGCATTGGGATCGATCGATGTCTGCACGCGGAGTTGCTTGATGTCCGCGGCTGGCGCCACCGATTCGACTGCGTTTTGGACAACGTTCGGCAAATCGACCGGCTGAATCGTGAGACGCATTTTTCCGGAGATGATCCGCGACACGTCGAGCACGTCTTCGACCATCTGTGTCAGCGCGGAGGCATTCCGTTCGACAATTTCGACCGCCTTTGCGACCTTCGCGCCCGTCACTGCACCGTTCAAGAGCAAACGGGCATACCCGAGGATCGCGTTCAGGGGAGTGCGGAGTTCATGTGAGAGCGTCGCGAGGAACTCGTCCTTCAATCGATCGGCGACCCGGAGGCGGTTATAGGCGAGGGCGTTGTCCATCGCGAGCGCAGCCCGATGCGCCAGGTCCTGAGCGAACGCCAGATCCTGTTCCGTATATTGGCGCTGCGATTCGGCGGTGGCGAACGTCAACGCCCCCAATGTCTTGCCGTGCGCCGCGAGGGGCACGCACATATATGACACGAGTCCGAGCGACCGGACGAGACGCAACCGCTCCTCGTCGCCGCGTGTGGCGGCCACGATCATTTCGTCGGTCACCAGCGGGACGAGCGCCGGCGTTTTCGTCCGAATTACGTGGTGCGTGCTGTAAGGCGACGCCCAATCTTCGGACCGCTGCAGCGTGCGGGCAAGGTCGACTTTCTCTTGATCGATGTGGGCCACCGCCAGGCGCTCGATCCTTCCATCGACCATGATGTCGACAGCGCACCAGTCGGCGATCGCCTGGACCGCTAGATTGGCGACCGATGTAAACGTCGTCTCATAGTCGAGCGAGGTCCCAAGAAGGGCGCTCGCCTGATTCATGAACGCGGCGCGTTCCGTCGCGCGTTTCCGCTCCGTGATGTCGCGATTGGTTTCAAGGACGACGCGGTGATGGTCGGTCTTGATCAGTTGCTGGCGACTTTCCACGATGACTTCACGGCCATCGCGCGCGTGATGTCGCAATTCGCCCGTCCACTCGCCGGCTTCCGCGAGCTGTTCTTGGAATTGTGGCAACGGCAACGGGTGAACGGTTCGGAGCAACTCATGCGGGCTCCGGCCCATCGCCTCCTCGCGCGAATAGCCATACAGTTGTTCGGATCCGGCATTCCACTGCATGATGCCCGTGGCGAGATCCCAGATGAAGATCGGCTCGTGCGACAGTTCGATGAGCCGACCTTGTTGCTGAAGCGTCGCTCCCATCATGCGGCGGTCGGCCGCGTTCTTGAGGGCCACGCGGACACCATGTGCAAGTCGGCCGTAGTGGCCGGGTGCTTTGACGATGTAGTCCGTGAGATTCATCCGAAAGGCGGACGCGGCGATCTCTTCGCTGCCAGTGTTCGTGAACATGATCACGGGAATATCAGGCACCACGGCCTGGATCGCCTCCAGCACTTTGATGCCATCGGTCCAGCGCAGCTGAAAGTCGGTGACGACAGCGTCGAACTCTGGATGACCGATGGCGGCATCCAACTGCGGCTGGGCTATCACCTCAGTGATTTCTAGATCGGGGAATTCAGCCGCAAGCGCGCGCCGAATCAGCAGCCTGTCTTGTGGGTTGTCGTCGACCAGTAGGACCCGTGTCGCCATCCTAGGCCTTGGGGGCGATGCTCGGTTGTTCGTTCCAATCGATCCAGTACGTATTGATCGTCCGGAGCATGACCTGGAGGCCCTCGAATTCCACCGGCTTGACGAGATACGAGTTCGCGCCGAGGTCGTATGCGCGATTGACGTCGTGCGACTGCCGCGATGAGGTCAGCATCACGACCGGCAGCCGGCGCAAGCCGTCTTGTCGGCGCAGCCACTCGAGGACTTCAAGGCCTGATCGCCGCGGCAATTTCAGATCGAGCAGCACGAGCGCGGGCAAGGGAAATTGCGCGCGGTCCGTGTACGCGTCCTGCCCGGCCAGGTAGTTGACTGCTCGATCCCCATCGCCGACGACCTGCACAGGATTGGCGATCTTCAATCTCGTGAACGCGCGCTGTATGAGCATCACGTCGGTGGCATTGTCTTCGACGATCAAAATCGTACGACCCTCACTCATGCGGCCTCCGCGCGTGGCAGTTCGACCCAGAAGCGACTCCCACGACCCTCTTGCGACTCGACGCCGACGCGTCCGCCCAGCCGCTCGATGCCTTTCTTCACGATCGCCAAACCGATACCAGTCCCGGGGTACGTTTCCGCGCCGTGCAAGCGCTCGAACACGCCGAAGATCCGGTCCTGATGCTCGGGCGCGATCCCGATGCCCTGATCCTCGACCCAGACATGGGCGATCCGCGCCTCTCGCGCTTCGGCCCAGACACGCACGTGCGGTTCGCGGCCACCGAATTTCACGGCATTTGACAGGAGATTCGAGAAGACCTGAATCAACACCGATCGATTGCCTTGCACCGTCGGCAGACCGGGCTCGATCTCGACATGCCCACCGCTCCGCTGCACATCGTCACGCACCGCATACAGAGATGACTCCAGGACCTGCTGCAAGTCGACTGGCGCAATCGCCAATTCCACATGGGACAGCCGCCCGTAGGCGAGGAGGTCATTGATCAGCCCGTCCATCGAGGTGGCTTCGTCGACGATTCGCCGCGCGTAATCGCGTCCGGTCACGTCCAATCGGTCTCCGTAATCTTCCACCAAGGCCTGCGCGAGTCCGTGCATCCCGCGCAGCGGCGCCCGAAGATCGTGCGCGACTGAAAACGCAAACGCTTCGAGTCTCGCGTTGACCGCCTGGAGATCCGCAGTACGTTCCCGAACCTTGTGTTCGAGCTCGGTCGCGTACAGTCGCAGGGGCGTGAGATCGCGCGCAATCTTCGATGCGCCGACGATCTCGCCTGACGCAGTTTTGATCGGAGACACGGTCAACGAGATCTCGACAAGCCGGCCGCTCTTCGCCATGCGCACCGTATCGAAATGTCTGAGCGTTTCGCCGCGCCGGAGTCGCGCCAGGACCTCATCCTCCTCGTGCTGGCGATCTGGCGGAATGATGATGCGAATGGACTGCCCAATGGCTTCCCTCGCCGTGTAGCCGAACAGGCGCTCAGCGGCAGCGTTCCAAGCGGTAACGGTGCCATTCAAGTCCTTGGCAACAATGGCATCGTCTGAGGACTCGACGATCGCGGCGAGACGGAGCGCGACCTCTTCTTCGGCGCGCGCCTCCGCCAGTCGACGGCGCGTGACATTCGCCACGAGGCCGAGCAGGACAACCGCGATAACCGTGACGATCGCGTCGGTTACGATCGCGAGCCAGAACCTCGCTGAACTCTGCGCGCGTCGCGCGTCAAGCACGACGTCCTCTTCGCGATTCATGTCTGCGACGATGGCCCGGATGCGATCCATCGTGGCTTTACCGACGTCGGTGCGAACAATCCGCAGGGCAGCCTCGAAGCCCTCGGTACGCCGCACGCGCACGGTCTCGGCGAGCTCGCCGAGCTTTTCGCCCACGGCGATACGCAATGTCGGCAGATGCTGACCGTCGACCGGATCGTGTGTCGTGAGGGAGGCGATGCGTCCGAGAGCGTCCTGAATGCTGACTGTCCCGCGCTCATATGGCGCGAGGTACGCAGCGTCGCCGGTGAGGAGAAATCCCCGCTGGCCCGTCTCGGCGTCAGTCACCGCCGATAGCAATGCGTCGAGGGCTGACTTGACCTCGTACGTATGAACTAGCTGCCGATCATTGTCGTAGATGCGCCACACGCTGATTGCGCCGACGCTCGCGGTCGTGAGCAGGGCGATGATTACTGGGACGGCGACCGTTCGCAGTGGATGTCGGATTGGCATACCTACCGACTCGAAGTCCGCCCCAGGATCCTACTGGAGTGTCTCCTCGGATTCACTACCGGGCCGCTCCGCTCCACCCCACCGCGCAGGCGTGCGCGGTGGGGACCCCGGCGTTGTCGCGGCCCGGAAACCGCCGTCGAAGGCTTGTTGTGGCTAGTACTACTGCAGCCGATACAGATCACGAGGATACTCGTTCGGCCAGGGCCTGCCCTTCGAAGCGACGCCGACGATGGCGTCGCCAGCGCGAGAACGGCTGAGCTGTCACCGCGCGCGAATGGCACTGCACCACGGCTCAGTCACTCGCAAACTTCTCGCCAGTGGCACGGGCGCTGGCATCCTTCGACGTTCGCCCCCAACATGATCCATTCGCGCGATCCCGTAGCGCCGCTGCGGCGCGGATCGTTGACGGCCGCTACTCGAGCGGCTTGAGCTCGGGCTGCGTGCCGTCCGCAACCGGGTAGCGGTCGACGTTCAGCAGCATCGAGACCATGTTGTACCAGCCGGTCACCGCGATCACGTCCACGACGCCTCGCTCGCCGAAGGCGTTCTTGAGCGCTGTGAAAGTCGAGTCGCTCACCTGCTTGGTGTTCAACAACTCGGTGCAGAAGTTGTAGACCGCCTCCTCGTCTTTCTGCATCGCCGCCGGACGGCGCCCCTGCGCGATCGCGTCGGCGATCGCCGCGCTCAGGCCGGCCTGAAGCGCCGAACGATGGTGCGCCTGCCACTCGAACTGCGAGGTCCAGTGCCGCGCGGTGACGAGGATCGCCAGTTCGTAAAGCCGCTGAGGGAGCGAGGACTTGAAACGCGTGGCCGCGCCGAACTCCTGCGCCAAGTCGCCAATCTCGGGGCTGCGGAGCAGGACATTGAACGGTCCGTTGGCGCCGCCGCGCGGTCCCGCGAACAGATGCTCGAGCATCGTTTTCTGGGCGGTCGTCATGTCGTCGTAGGTGAGCGGCTTGAACCGGTCGCCGCGCAGCCGGACGCTGCGCGGATCGGGCCGCTGAGTTGCGGGGGCCTGCGCGTCGGCCATTCCGGCCAGGGCGAACGCCGCGGCGAACGTGATCGCGAATCGAGTCATGATGCCGTTCCTCCCGATCCAATTGATCCAATGATCTCGGTTAGACGATCAGGAGTGCGCAACAGGGCGCAGACGTGAAGTCTGCGCCCTGCGCACAGAAACCCTAGAACGCCAGCCGGAACCCGAAGCGAAATTGCCGCGAGCGCCCCATTGCCCAGTTCGCATCGGTCGACAGGATCTTCCCGAAGTTGGAACTGTTGACGTTTCCGTTCGGATTGGAGAAATGAGGTGTGTTCGTGATGTTGAAGCCTTCCGCCCGGAACTGCAGATCCATCGCCCGCGGGAGTTTGAACGTCCGGAAGAAGCCCAAGTCCAGATTCCGTTGACTGGGACCGCGTAAGCTGTTCCGGCCCACGTTCCCGAACCTTACTTCCGTCACCCGCCTGAACGCGGTCGTGTCGAAGTACGGGGAATCCCCGACGTCGCCGAAGATCTCGACCGTGTCCTTGATCTGATCCGGCGTCTGCTGGTTGTGCGGCATGTTCAACGAGGCGCCGGACCCGGTCAACGTGAACGGCCGCCCCGAGTAGGCGCTGAACACGCCATTCAGTTGCCACCCTCCAAAGACGGCACTGGAGAAACCGCTTGTCGCCCATGGTTTTCCGGTGCCGAACGGGAGCTCCCACACGGCGGCGAGTTGGAAGTTGTGCGGCGTATCGAACGACGCGAGCGCGCGGTTGCGATCGAAGACGCTCGGCGCGTTCCACAGGAACTCTGTCCAGTCGCCGTAGTTGGCCATGTCCCTGGCCCTCGAATAGGTGTACGCGCCCTTGAGGAGCAAGCCTTCCGTCAAGTGCCGATTGATCGAGGTCTGCAATGCGTGGTAGGTGCTTTCCGTGCGGCCATCCCATTCTCGCGTCGCCGTCGTGCGCCCGAACTTCGCAAAGAGCGGGCGTCCCGCGTCACCTGCGCCGGGGATCTGTCCGGCGTTGATGTCCAGAAACGCGAAGCCGCGCACCGATTTCGACCCGACGTATCCCACAGTCCCGAGGATCTGAAATGGCAGCTTGCGCTCGAAGATCACGTTCCAGGACTGAATGTACCCGCGGTGCAGCATCGTGTTCGCACGCGGGTAGCCGGTCTCGGCGACTGCAGGCAGGGGCACCCTGCCCGTATTGATGTCGGGGCAGCAGATCGATGGGATGCCGACATTCGGCCCGAGCGGCTGGTTCGGAACTCCCGCGGCAACGTACGCCAGGTCGGTGGTCACTGGTTGATACCCATTGACGCCGGCGAACTCCGCCACGAGCGTCAGGGGATACCAGCCGCGCAGCGCCTGCGCGCCCCACGGGTGCGAGTGATAGGTGACGCCGTAGCCGCTGCGAATGACCGTTGAATGGGTGACCTGATACGCGAAGCCGAGACGAGGCGCAAACAGCGTCTTGCTGAAGCCGACGCCGTTATCCTGAGGAATGCCGCCCCTGCCGCCAATCAAGGCTTCGTTGGTAATGGGGTCATACGACTCGATCCCCAAGCCGTCGGAGCGCCGCCGGTTCGGATAGAGCTCCCATCTCAATCCGAGATCGATCGTCAGCGACGGCTGGGCGCGCCAGCGATCGCGCATGTAGAGCGCGTACTGCTCCTCCATGCTGTCCATCTGGATGAACTGACTGCTCTTCCCGGATCCGGTTGGCGTGCCGATCAGAAATCCGGCGAGGGCATTCCAATCGTTCTCGAATGATGGCGTCCCTCCTTGAAATCCCACGGAGGCGCCGAGGGCCTGAGGATTCAGCGCAGTCACGCCGGAACCGAACGTGAATGCGCCACGTGGCCCTTCTCCGAGCTCCGGCTGCCAGTGATCCATCAGGTGGTGAACGAAATCGAAGCCAAACCGGATGTCGTGCAGTCCCTTCATCCAGCTGGCGTTGGTATTGAAGGTGTACGACTGGTCGTTGCGGAACAGGGGATTCCAGCCTTCGGGATTGCCCAACGTTGAAAACCCCGCAATGTTCAAAGGCGGCATGCCACCTTCGCGCGGGTCCGGACCGTTGGTTCCCGGAATTCCGAGAACGTCCAAACCGAAGTTGCTTCCGAGATCGGGCGGGCGCACGTCCTGTCCAAATCGCGTCCAACCAAATACGCCGTCGATCAAGAAACTTGGGGAGACCGTGTAGGTCTGCCCGATTCCCCCGATCTGCACGAGCGTGTCGCCGGCGCCGAGCCCACCGCCAGCGCACAAGCAATTGCCTCCTGCCTGGCCAAGTCCAAACTCGCCGTGCACGAGCGCTTTCATGGCGCTGTACTTGAACCACAACAGATGCCTCTCGTTCCGGTTCCAGTTGACTTTCACGTCGAAGTTGTTGCGGTCGAGGCGCTGAACGCCGGTGTTGAAGTAATTCGAATTATCGCCAGGTTGGTTCGGAAGCGGCACCAGCGCCAGCATCTTCATCATCGGGGCGTTCAACCGCGATGCGGGGATCGCGTTCACGCGGCCGCCGCTGGAGAAAACTGAACGGCCGGTGCCATTCGGATTGCCGGAAAACGGATCGAAGATCATCCCTTGCCGAAGTGGAACCAGACCTCCTTCCGTGGTCGGAACCATGATCGGGCTACCGGTCCGATCCAGAATCTGCGCCCCCAGCTTTCTGTTGAAGTCCCCCGTGCGAAAGTCAGCGGTGGGAACGGAAAAGAGCACGGAGTTGCCCACGCGTTCGAACGTGCCTTCGTAATTCGCAAAGAAGAACAGCTTGTTTTTCTTGATCGGGCCGCCGAAGTTGCCGCCGTCGATATTGCGATTGCTGATCGGCTTCTCCGTGACGCCGGCTCGCTTCTCATCCCATGTCAGCGTGCGCAGCGCCTTGTTGTCGTTCATGGCAAAGGCGGTCCCGCGGAAATAGTTCGTGCCCGCCTTCGTGATCACGGTGACGGCAGCGCCACCCGCCATGCCCTGCTCGGCATCGAAGCTGTTGGTCGCGATGTTGACCTCCTGAATGCTTTCTACAGGAGGGACGTACACCGCATGATGCGGCATCGTCACCAGAACGTCGGCCGACCCATCGACGCGCGTGTTGTTGGCACCACGCTCCTGGCCGTTGACATTGGTCGTCAGGGAACGTCCCGGCGTATCGGTGACGGCGTTCTGAAACCGCGCGGGTACCGCGCCTGGCACGAGATTGAAGAGCGACTGGTAGTTGCGATAGCCGGAGAGGGGTAGATTCTCCATCGCCGGCGTATCGAAGCTGACGCTGACGTCGGACTTCGTCGTCTGGAGCAGCGCCGTTGCGGCCTCCACGTGCACTTCTTCAGACACAACGCCGACCTGAATCGTCGCGTCAACGCGTGTCACGACGTTGATGGAAACGCCGATGCCTTTCTGAACGTACGGTTTGAAGCCGCTGACGCTCACCGAAAGGTCGTAACTCCCCTCGGGCAGGTTGGGAATCGAATAGTAGCCGGCCTCGTTCGCCGTCGTCTGGCGAGACAGGCCGGTGAACGTGTTCGTCACAGTCACGGCGGCCATGGGAACCATGGCGCCGCTCTGGTCGGTCACGGTTCCGACCATCGATCCGTAAAGAACCTGCCCCGAGGCAGGACGGGCTGGATATCCCGTCATGAACACGCCGATGGCCAACCAGGACAGAACGACTGTTGCCCGTCGTACTCCTCTCACGCGTTTCGCCACAGGACGCCTCCCTTTCGGCTGCGGTACGAGCCAGCAGTGAATGACCATCGCGCGTGTCGGTGAGCGCCGATCCATCGCGTCGGTCGGATGGCGGAAGAAACACCTATGCAGATCAGTTGTGGACAGAACGGAAGTGAACGTGAACCAGCACGCACGATGCACCTCGCGTGGTTCACCGATTCTCGAGAACGTCGCCGGAATGTTTGCGTCCGCCGACGGCTTTGTCAAGTCGAATGAGGCACCTTTCGCGTCAGCCCGCAGCTGTGGTCGACTCGGCCCGATTGCGTGACGACTATGTGCCGACCGGTTTCAAAGGCTGTCAGCCGAAGCGGTGTGCGGTGCCCGGTCACCAGTTCGGTCTGCGTCTTTCGCCGGAAGATAAACGCGCCCTCATCGCGCGTTCTTGAAGACGCTTTGACGTCCCGATTTCGATCGTCAACGAGCGTGAGCCACTCGGCCGACAACGTTGTTGGACACGTCACTCGCTGCCGAGCAGCTTAGAACTCGTTAGAATCCAGCCTAGATGGACCTGGTATGAAGCACACGGTATCGGCAAAAAGGAGTTCAAGCGCAAGCGGTTCCTCGACTAGGCCACCCAAGGCGGCACCGGATCGGCAGTTCGCGGTCTGCGTCGACAACGACGGTTACGAGGCTTCACTCGAGCGCAACAAGATCTACGTCGTCCTGCCCGACAAGGAGGCCGAGAAAGACGGCGACCTCCGCGTCATCGACGAGAGCGGCGAGGATTACCTGTTCTCGGCCGATCGCTTCGTAGCGATTGACGTCCCGGCAGCCGTAAAAGCTTCGCTTTTGAAAGTGTCCTGAAGACCGACAGGCACTGTGCCGGTAGGTGTGCCACGTTCGAGCGCGGAACGGTGTCGTTCGTGTCGGTCGCCGGACGTCGCGTGAGGGACAATCACGCGAGCTTCCCAAAGAAAATTGCAAAACGTCGAACGGTCTCGCCTCAGGACTAGCGCCTGTCACGCCGGAGGTCTTAAGACGGATGTCGTCACTCTCACAAAGCACTAAAGGAATCGAACAGTGCGACGATTGCTACATGCTACGCCACCGCATCATCACACGGTCGACGTCCTCTCGCACGCGTTCTCGCGCTTGCCAACGATCGATGCCGCACGCCAGTAGCCGGTCGTAGCCGGTTTCCGCGTGGCGGACGTGCGCGGCGACTGCAAGCTGCACCGCGTCCTCGTCGAGGCGCTTGGCGGCTGCCGACCGGCCCACCCGTCCGCTGTACTTCCGGCACGCGTGCCGCGCGATTGCGTCAGCGCGATCGCTCGGACAGCCTGGGAACAATTCGCCTATCCTCTGCGCGAACCGCCTGACGAACTCGGCGTCGAGCTCGGCACGTCGTTCCTCCTCGCGCTCTCGGCGCCGGGCCCGTCGCGCGGCGTCGTTCAGGCACTCGGCTTCGGCGCGCTCAACGGCGTCTTCCTCCACGAGCAGTCCCTGGCGCTCGTAACGCTTACGCGCGCGACTCCATTTCAGCACCACAGCGGCGAGCGTGGAGTATTTGCGGGCGCGCCGTGTGAGCGCCGCATCGCCGGGAGCCAGAAACACGAGGTGATCGAGATCCGCACAGGTGAGGCAGAGCGCTCCGCGATCGCCCGCCAGAACGATCAGTGCCCTGGATCCGAGGTCGCTGTGACACTCGTCGCAGCGAGAGTCACGAGTCGAGATGAAGACCCGCAGGTCCGACGGGTCTCGGCCACCGATGTCGGGCCGCCGGGGAGTCTCAGGCGAATCAAAATGGGATGTCGTCATCAGACAAATCTTCCGGATCGTCTCGACGCGAGAGGGCTGGACGAGCCGGACGCGGCGGAAGTGAAATCTTCGCGTTCCGCCACGCCTCTTCATCGTGCGCTCGCCGCCAGTTCGTCACGCCACGATCCCCGTACCGTTTGGGGGGTCGCCGCTCGAACTACTCGCGGTTCGGCCCATAGTCGTGTGAAAGAATATGTCAACTCGTCGTCCACGTTTCGCAATTGCTACAGCTACGAGTCATGAACGACGGCCACGTGCCTGAACAATCGGCGGCCGGTCACCTCCCGACCATCCGGCAGCGCGCGCCTTTCCCGGCGTCCGCGCCTGCTCTCGTCACGACAATCTGCGTCCTGATCGCACTGTCCGCGCCGCGAAATGCGCTCGCGCAGCGAGAACTGCACTGGCGCCGGCTCCAGGTCGCGGCCCGGCTGGGCGCCGATGGCGGTCTGCATGTTGTCGAGACGCACACGATGGTCTTCACCGGGGACTGGAACGGCGGTGAGCGCCGGTTCAACATCGGTCCGCAGCAGTCGCTGTCGTTGACGCGTATCTCGCGCCAGGACGGAGGGACGTGGCGCGATCTGAACCTGAGCTCGGCGCTCGAGCGCGTCGATGAGTACGCGTGGACCGACAGCGGGACGCTGCGATGGCGCAGCAGGCTGCGAACCGACCCGCCGTTCGCGAACGCGGCGATCACCTACGCGCTGGAATACGACCTGCTGGGTGTCCTGGTCACGAACGGCGACGGCTACCAGCTCGATCATGATTTCGCGTTTCCCGATCGCGCCGGACCCATTTACGATTTCGAGCTGAGCCTCGACCTC